>JADFRH010000045.1 GCA_022561415.1 Planctomycetota bacterium | reverse complement strand
CTGCTGTACGGACTGGGCATGGGCACGGTGATCCTGGCGCTCACCATCGGCATGGCCGTGTTCAAGGGGGCGCTGGTGGGGCTGGCCTCCACCGGCTATGCCCAGCCGCTGACGGCCGGTGATCGGTTCGTCGGCGTTGCGTACGAGGAGATCGACAACACCTCGGGCGCCAACGGCGATCTGTCCGCCCGGGTGTACACGCTGGGTGACTTCGGCATGACACTCAGCGGCGCGGCCATCACCGACGTAGGCCGGCCTGTGTTTGCCTCGGCCGATGACACGTTGACGTTCACGGCCACAGGAAACTCATACGTCGGCGTCGTGCAGGATCTGATCGCGACGAACGAGATCATTCTGCGAATCGACCCGAACCGGCTGCTGATCAAGACGGTGACGCACGCCGTGGAAGACCTGGCCGCCAATGCCGACATCGCGGCCCGGGCGATTCACGCGTTCGACATGAATGGGTGGATCGTTTCGGCGCGGGTGGTGAACCAGGCAACGGCCGCCGCGGGCATCGACAATTCGAACACCTGCGTGGTGACGCTGGCGATCGACGCGGGGACGGTGGTCGCCGAAACGTTCGACGCAACGACGACCTTCCCGGCGGCAAACACCGAGCAGGATCTGGGGGCCATCACCAACGGCCACGCTTCGGCGGGCGATGTGCTCACCCTGGCCGTGACGAACGGAACAACTGCGGATCCGGGGCCGTTCCTGGTGGAGATCGACTACGTCTAACGAAACGCCACGGCCATGGCATGGGAAGACATGGCGGCGCTGCGCTTGGCCATGCCACCCACCTTCGCGAATCCGCCCACGAGAAAAAGTAAGCAGGCAATAACCGACCGTACCGAACGAAAGGAGAGCCACAGTGGCCATCATTAACACGGGATTGTTGACCAAGGGATTGCGAAGCGAGTTCTTCAGCCGCTTCAATGAAACGACCACACACTTTCACGATCTGGCCACACGCATCCAGTCCAACTCGGACAGTGAGACGTATAAGTGGCTCGGGTCGACACCGCGCATGCGTGAATGGGGGACCGGCCGGGTGGCCAAGGGGGTGCGCACCGAGTCCTATTCGGTGGAGAACCTCAAGTACGAATCCACGCTCGAGGTCGATCGTGACGAGATCGCCGATGACAAGACGGGGCAGATTCGCATTCGCATCGGGGAGATGGCCCAGCGCGCCGCGACTCACAAGGACTTCCTGATTTCGCAGTTGCTTATCAACGGCGAGTCGGCGGGCTTCAACAGCTTCGACGGCGTGTCGTTCTTCAATGACAGCCACGTCTCGGGAAGCTCCGGAGCGCAGGACAACCTGCTGACGACGAACGCGACCGACCCGAACGAGACGACCACGACGGAGTTCAAGACCGCTCTGAAGAATGCCATCGGCGCGATGATGGACTTCAAGGACGATCAGGGCGATCCGATGTCCATCTCCGCCAGTGGTCTGATCTGCGTGGTGCCGACGTCGATGTTCCTTACCGCGCTCGAGGCGATCAGCGCCACGGTCGTGGACAACACGTCGAACATACTCTCCGGCGCAGCCACGATCGTCTCGTTCCCCTGGCTGACGGATCAGAGCAAGTGGTACCTGCTCAAGGCGGACGGCGTCGTGCGCCCGTTCATCTTCCAGGACCGTGAGCCGGTCGAATTCACCGCGCTGACCGAGGACAGTGACGAGGGGTTCCGCCGCGAGAAGTTCCTCTACGGCGTCCGCGCTCGGTATCGCCTGGCCTATGGGTACTGGCAGTTCGCGGTGCGGATGGACTTCACGACGCCGACGTAAGTCAAGAAGGGACGTAGGGACAGGGGGACAGAGGGACGAGGGGAAGAGGCAACGTAGGGGTTGCGCGGCGCCAAGTCGGAACACCGGGCGCAGGCCCGGTGTCCCGTCTGTCGAATCGACGAAAGAGCTGACCGTGGGTTTGCGCCCATGGCTCTGGCCCGTGATCGGAGTTCAATGATGGCGTACATCACGAATGCGGACATTCAGCAGCGGCTCGGCAACGCCACCTACGTCCAGCTAACGGACGACGACGCGGACGGCAGCGCGGACGTGGGCGTGGTCGATGAGGCCCGGCTCGGCGCCGAGGGTGAGGTCAACAGCTACCTGGCGCGCCGGTTCGAGGTTCCGATCGATCTGGTCGCGCATTCCGATCTATCGGACCTGCTCACCTCGATCACGCTCGACCTGGTCGAGTACCGGCTCCGCGCTCGCCGCCCCCCGGTTCCCGAGGACGCCCGGCTTCGTCGCGACCAGGCCGTCGATTGGCTGCGGCGTGTGGCCGACGGACGAATCAATCTTCCGTCGGCCACCGAGGTCGCCTCGAATACGACCCGCGGAACGCTCGGCGCGACGAGCGGTGAAGACCGGCTCCTGACGCGTGACGAACTGTCAGAACTGTAAACGGGAAAACGTCGAAACGTCGAAACCAGAAAACGTCGAAACCAGAAAACGTCGAAACGTCAAAATTGGAAGACCGGTGATCCTCGATGCCTACATCTGATCGAACGACAATCAAGGCGGCCGTGGATGAGTTCGTCAGCAAGTTGCGGGACAATCTCGTGGCCGATCCGCCCACGAGCGCCAAACCGTTTCGCCGCGCCGAGGTCGGTGCGACGGGCGTCGAAGAATACGCCCGACCGTTCCTCTCGGTGTTGATCGCCGCAGCCCGACCGATCGGTGTCGTCAATGACGACAAGGTGATCGAGGTGACGGTCACCGTCCGCGTTGTGGTCGACGTGACTCAGGTGGACCCGCACGACGCGCTCCTCGACACGGTCGGCGCACTCGACGACTACCTCGACGGGATTATCGACACGGGCGTCATCGAGGGCGCCGAGGGCTTCGACGACCGGGCGTGGACGTTTGATTACCCGAGATCATCGGCCGGTGCCCGCGTGGCCGTGGCCACGGCAAAACACACGTTCATCGTCAAGGTCGAACGTCAGCAGAACAGGAACCCCGCGCCGTAGGGATTCGACATGATATGGATACTGGCCACCCGAGGTGCTTCCACGATCTTACGGGACTCACCGTTCACAGAGACGACGATCGAGGGGATTCACAGCGTGGTCTACAAGCCGGGGATTGCGCCGGTGCCCCTGGGCGGCGGCGACGCCACGACCGGGCCGGTGGGAACCTACGCACGCGGCGTTCACCGGATTGCGGGCTTTGTCTTCTCGTATGACGGACAGGTCGCAGAAACCCTGTTCGCGATCGAGAGCGACATCGACCTGATCATCCGCTATCGCGCCAACGGGCAGGTGCGCAAGAGAACGCTTTTTGATGTGCTGTTCGTCGGCGATGCGTCCATCACCGTTCCGGCGCTCAATGCCGGCGTGCCCGAGCTGATCGGGGTGCCGTTTCGCGTTCAGATTCCCGAGAGCGACAAGCTCTCCGATCACGTCACCGACGCCGTGGACACGTAGACGATGGCCAGAACCCTTGAACAGTTACGGCGCGCCGCGGACGCGGGCTTCGCCGTACTCGACATCGAAGTCTCAGAAGCGCGGCAGCGCGATCTGAGAGCCGTCGTCACGCAAACGGCGACCGGAACGGGCAACATCGACGAGACGTTCGGGTTGGATCAGCGATACCGACTCGTGTTCGTTCGATGCCATTTCGCCGGGACCGCGGGAACGGCCGCCCTGTCGATCTCCGTCGATGCCGGCGGCGGATCGGCCTACGACGCCACCCTGTTCACCGTTTCCCTCGCGGGCACGAGCAAGGATGTGAATCTCCGGCTCGGCGGCGAGGAGTCGAGCGAACCCGCAGCCTGGACGTTTCAATCGGCCGACAGCGTGCGGATACAGTGGACCAACCCCGACCCGGGAAACATCACCTGGGGGCTCGAGGTCGGCCTAGCCTTGGCGTCGTAGCGCGATCGCGAAAGGAGTAAGCGGGTCATGCCCAGGACATTCACCGACGACATCGCAGCAGCGCTTCCCTCTTCCATCGACGGCCCGTTTCTGGTCGTCGATCCGTCGGACTCGACCAACAGCATCAAGCTGGACCCGGCGAACGGGCAGATCACGGCCGGCGGCTCGGCACGACCGACGCGTTCGATCGCCCTTTCGTACGTGCGCAACTATCCGACGACGTCCAACGGAAGTATTGGCGTCATGACCACGCGGAGTGTGGCCACCGGAACCAACGGCGGTCTGTACGTCGGGCAGTTCCGCATCCCGCCGGACATGGACGTGACTGAACCGTCAAACGTCTGGTTTCTCATTGCCACCGGTGCGACCGGCCCCGGTTCGGCCCAAAAAGTCCGAATTCTGCTCGTGGACACGTACGTTCGTGGAACGGGCTCTTCGACATCGACCACGCTGGGCTACGACTGGCCGGCTCCGGTCAGTTGGGCGCTCGATGACAACCGGGTCGTGATGTTCGATGCCGGCAGCGGTCGCACCTACGACGGCAACCGATTCGCCGTGAACGACTTCGTCGCCCTGCGCATCATCCGCAACGGCGTGCATCCCGACGACACCTACTCGAAGACGATCCACCTGGCCGAATCGCTCATTTTCGAGTACACGGCCAAGACGTTCTAACGCGGCGATTCGCCGGCTTGGCGACGTCGACGACGATGGGTATGCTGATTCTGCGTCCTAGGAAGGCCTCTTCCAGCCACCGCAAACACAACGAGAGAGAATTCCCCGCAGCGCAGCCGGAATCACGGAATGACAACCATCGGACCCACAGTCGGCGGGATCATCCTCTGCGGCGGACGGGGTCGACGTATCGGCACCGACAAGGCATGGCTGCGGTTCGGCGATGAACACCTGCTGCAGCGGATGGTTCGGATCGTGGGCGACGTCGTCAATCCGGTCGTTGCGGCCGGTCGCGAGGGGCAATCACTGCCCGCGCTGCCCGAGGGCGTTGCGATCGTGTACGACGCCGTCGATAACGCCGGCCCCCTGGCGGGTGTGGCCGCCGGTATGAGTTTTCTGGACGGGAGGTGCGAAGCGGCGTTCGTCGCGGCCTGCGACTATCCGCTGCTCAGCTCGTCGCTCATTCACAAATTGATCGGGCTGCTCGGCGATCACCAGGCCGTCGTCGTCCGCGATGACCGGCACCTACACCCGCTGCTCGGGGTCTACCGCCTCTCGACCCGTCAGACACTGTCCGAACTCCTGAACCGGCGAGAGCTTCGAGCCGGACACTTCGCACGTCAGTGTCAAGCCCGTGTCATACCCGCAGCGGACCTGACCGACGTCGATCCGGAGCTGCGATCCCTGCGCAATGTGAACGATCAGACCGCCTACGAGCAGGTAATTCGCGACCTTGGCGAATGAATCGTTAGGTTCCGGGAACAGCGCTCCGCTACAGGGCAACTCCGTGAACTGGAGTAATTCCCCCAGAGAAACACCGAGTTGAGCCCCAGCGGGGCGTTGGGTTTGCAGCCACGGGTGAAGCGAGTCCCGGCGCTCCGGGACGAGCGGAACCCGTGGAGTTCGGTCGCGATTCTCTTCCTCGCCCTGGAAGGGGCGAAGCGTCTGCGCGAGTGACTCCGATGGCTCGACGCACCTCCGCCCCTGCCGGGGCGGTGATAGGGTTTGGACGTTCGATTCCACGGGTTCCGCTTTGCCCGGCTCGCGCCGTGCTGCGCTCTACCCGTGGCTAAAGCCCACGGCCCCTCCGGGGCCAATGCTGTCACCCTCTCCGTGCTGGGAACTGCCCATCGAATACCAACAGCCGCTCAGTTCACGGCGTTACCTACAGCGGGTCGGCCGGGCTTAGCATCTCGTGGTATCGTGCGATCGCGCGGGCCGGGACGCGCAGGTCGAGGCGAACCGGCTTTGCGGACAGCGACAAGGATACGGCAATGGGCGGTCCCGGTAGCACGGGATCCATCGGGGGCGTGCCCGACAACCGAGCTGACAGCGTCAACATCGCGGCGGGGTCCAGCAGCAGCGTGATGTTACGCTTGGGGGGTAGCGCGGCCAACGCCTTGGCGACGTGCCGCGCGGCGCGTAGCGGCTTGCCCTTCCCGCCCGCGAAATGCTGCGTGACGTAGGCATCGCTGCCCGCGCACCAACCGACGCCGACATCGGTCAGGCTCATCGCGATGCGTGGCCGCTTGCCCATCATACTGACAAACGCCGCGCCATACATATTCGACGTGTCGGGTATCACCGCGAACTCGTTGACGGATGCTCCGCCGATCGTTCGCGTGCCGAGCGATTCGAAAGTCGTACCCGCCTTCATTCGGGCCAGCGTCACATTGGGGATGGAGAGAGTCTCTGTGGCCAGTTCCAAAATCGCCTTGGGGTCGCGGCCGAAGTAGTTCCCGGCCAATCGGACCCCGTCCGGAGAGACGGCCATCAACAGGTCTGCACCGTGTAGGCTCTTGTAGAGATCCCGCGTTACCCGCTCGGCTCGGGCCTGCGCCTGCGCGTCGGCTTGGTCGCCTTGTGCCTGCGCCGAAGGATCAGGAGGTGGCGCAGCGCCGAGCTTGTCGAACAGAAACTCGAAAAACGGGGAGTCGTCGCCGGGGAAGCCATAGTCCACGGCCACGGCGTACGGCTGCTCACGCAACCCGGCGAACGGCGCGTGATCGGACGGCTTGACGCCGGCGAGGTACTTTCTGATCGACCCCTCTTTGAAGCTGCCCCACAGCGTAACGGAAACGGCGTTCTCGCTGACCGCCAAGGCCAGATCGAGCTGGTCGAGCTGAGCGACAAACCGTTTGGTCGCGTCGATCGTCGCGGTCAAGGGCGTGATGAGTGAGGCCGGGTCGCCGCCCTGCTGGGCTGCGAGCATTGCGATCATCGGTGCCATAGCGGCCACCTTGTTTATCTGCGCCGCGACCATGGCGCGCAGCGGCTCGAAATTGACATGCACGACGACATCGCGCCCGCGCCAGATATCGGCGCGATGCTTCATCGCGTCGGCCAGCGACTTCCCGCCGGCGACCGGCGTCAGGTTTTCATTGAATGCGGACGCGATGACATAGTCACCCACGACGCGTGCGTAGTAGACCCCGAGATCGTCGAACGTAAGTCGCCAGACGCCCTCCTCTTGAGTCGCCTCCTCGAGTGTCTTGACCTTGGCACGGAAATCCGGCACGCGCGCGTAGACGATGGGCTGCGTTCCCGCATCGAGCGATGCGTAGGCCAGGCCCACGGGGTGACTCAGGTCCATCCATTCGAGCACGGGAAGCTGCCGCTTCAGATCCGCGAGTAACCCCTCGTCCGCGAATTCGGTGCCGGTCCGCTTCGAGAAACCCGCCACCGAGGCGTCGAGTGTTGCGGCGTCTACGAACACGATCGCCAGCGGAAACTTCGCGGGGATCGACTCGAGAACGCGGGTCGTGTCCGCGTCCTGCCCCAGCGTGACCGGACAAACGAATCCCGAAAGAAGTGCAATCGCGATTCTCAGAGGCCCATGTCCAAACCCACGTTTCATCCATACTCTCCTTGTTCGCCCATGCTTCCTATGGCATATCCACGCCCAAGGCGGACGCGATGCGGTCGAAGTCGTCGAGCGAAAAATACTCAATCACCACGCGCCCGGTCCCCTTCTTCCTCCCCTCTCGAATCGTCACCTTCGTCTTGATCGCGTCCTCGAATCGTTGCTGCATGTCGCGAATGTGCGGCGTGACACGTTCCTCGCGCGGTACCGGCCTCGCGTCGTCGCGCGATGTCCGGCGGCGACGAACGATCTCCTCGAGCGCACGAACCGAGAGGTCGTTTGCCGCCGCTGCCCCGGCCAACTGCGATCGCAGCCGCTGGTCCTTTACGCCCAGCAGGCAGCGGGCATGGCCCATGCTGAGCTTGCCGGCCACGACGAACTCCGCGATGTCGTCCGAGAGCTCGAGGAGCCGGAGGTAGTTGACGACGGTGGTTCGATCCTCGCCGACGCGTGCGGCCACCTCTTCCGGCTTGAGCTGGAAGCGGTCGCAGAACCGGCGGTACGCGCGGGCACGGTCGATGGCATTGAGATCCTCGCGCTGAATGTTCTCGATGAGAGCAAACTCAATCGCCTGTTGGTCGGTGACGTCCCGCACCAGAACCGGAACCTCGCTCAGCCCAGCCAGCCTGGCCGCCCGCCAGCGACGTTCACCCGCAACGATCTCGAAGCGCCCGATATTGAGGCGCACGACAATCGGCTGCAGCATCCCGCTCGATCGGATGGACGCCGCGAGTGATAATACGTTATCGTCATCAAAGCTACTTCTAGGTTGGTCAGGATTGGGGTACAGCTCGGCGATGGCCAGCGTGCGGGCCTGACCGGCCGAAGTGATGGACTGAGCGGAATGCTCCAGATCACTCCCGTCGACCGGTTTGGCGGCGGATGCGTCGTTCACCAAGCCGGATGCCCGAAGGTCGGAAACCAGCGAGTCGAGTCCGCGTCCGAGTCGTTTAGCGGAACGAGCCATGTATATCCTCCGTGATTCGTAGGGCAAGAGTATCTCGATCAAACGCCGGATCGTTAGGTTACTCCTGGAGCTCTGCGACGCAAGCCTGGCAGGCAGGAAAGCCGGAGAAGCGTCGCATCAGGCGTGTTTCACGTGAAACAAGTGGCGATTCGACCGGGTCGAAGGTGAGCAAGTCGATGGCGGCAGCTACCACGTCGCACGTGAAAGATTCGGTATCGGACAGCTTGCATCGCAACGGGCGTGAGACAGGTGGTCCCGGCGCGCCGGGAGCGCCTGCGGCTCCGGCTTGGCGTACCGCCGGTCCCGACGGGCCGGGGCTTTGCCGAGTCTCGGCGGAAGCCTCACGGGGCCCTTCTGACCTCAAATTCGTTGCCTCTTCACCCGAGGCGGAAACGCATCGCTCTTAGGCGTTCCCCTCTCTCCCATGGAGTGACCCCAAATGAAACATCAAACGGAGGAACCAAGACCCCCTCCTAGATTCTGTGTTTCACGTGAAACAGAGGAAACAGATGGACGAAACTCTGGATTAGGTCGTCCTGTACCCGTGCTTCCGGGACGATGAATCCCGTCCGACGGAGCACCGTCTCTGACCCGATCCCTATGCTTCATTTAATAGCATGTATATTATAAATATATTATTCACATCGGAGGTTCTGCCGGTCAGCAACAGCGTGACGCGTTGGCGCTTCGCGCCCGCTCAGGCGACCCCGCCCCGGCAGCGGCCATCGAATGGCCGACGACGGTGGTGCAGCGCGCTTGCCTGGTACCGGCCGGGACGCGACGCTGTCGGCGCGGCGGCGGCGGACCCTGCCTTGGTGGCCGGGCGGACGCAGCGCTGGATGCAGGTGGCGGCGGGTAGGATGCGAGGCGGCCGGAGAGAACCCGGCTCACACAACGCCATGAATTCAAACGTGCAACCTACCGGATCGTCAGTGCCACCTAGTGGCACTCGCGATCCACGATCACGCCGGCGGTGGGCGTTGGGGCTGGCCATCGCGGTCGCGATCGCGCTGCGCTTGTGGCATGTCTACGTAACGCGGGACATGCCCACGGTTCGCCACTTGATCGGCGACGCGGCCGGGTATTACGAATGGGCGTCGCGTATCGCCGGAGGTGATTGGATCGGTCACGAGTCGTTCTATCAGGCGCCATTGTATCCGTATGTCCTGGCCGTGGCTTTCAAGGGTTTCGGCGTGAGCGTGTGGTCGGTTCGGATCCTTCAGTCGGTATGGATCGGATTGGCCGTGTGGTGCCTCTACCTCGGCGCGGCGCGCTTGTTCAATCGACGATGCGGTCTGGTCGCGGCCTGGATGCTGGCGCTCTATGCGCCGTCGGTGTTTTTGGACGGCATCGTACAGAAGGCTTCGCTGGGTTGTTTGCTGTTGTGCATCCTTCTGGCGCTACTCGCCAGAGCCATGAAGCCGTCGGCGCGCGTCGCCATTCTTGCGATGGGCGTGATGACCGGCTTGCTCGTGCTCACGCGTGAGAACGCATTGGCATGGCTTCCGATCCTTGGTGCATGGGTGTGGTTTGCACGAACGGGTGTGTCGGCAAAATCGCGGTGTTTGCGTTTGGTAACTTACGCGCTCGGGGTGGCGCTGGTGCTGATGCCGGTGGGCGTTCGCAATGCGTATGTGGGAGGGCAGTGGTCGGTGTCCACATTTCAGGCCGGTCCGAACTTTTACCTAGGCAACCATCGCGGCGCGACGGGGCGGTATCGACCGCTGGTACGAGGCCACGAGACACCGACGTTCGAGCGACACGACGCGACGATGCTTGCCGAGCGAGAGGTCGGACGAACGTTGTCCCCTCGGGAGGTGTCGCGTTACTGGCTGTCGCGAGGCCTGGATGAGATTCGCGCGGCGCCCGGTTCGTGGCTACTCCTGATGGGCAGGAAATCGCTCATGGTTCTGAATCGACACGAGGTGGCCGACGCGGAGAGTCAGTACGTGTGCGCCGATTTCTCACCGGTGCTGCGAGGGCTCGGCGTGCTCTGGCACTTCGGCGTCTTGTGTCCGCTGGCCGCGATGGGAATCGACGCACAAGCTCTGGACCTGTACGGGCACACGATGGCAGAATTGCAAGGAGTGAGGGTGGCCGTGCGTCGCGTCGACTGGTGCGGTCAGCCGGGATATTTGGCCTCGATTTCGCGGGACCGCTTCGATGACGTGCGGAACGCGCTGACCGATGGCGGCGTTCCTCCGGCCGGCAAAGCTGCTTTCGAGGCGCTGCGGATCGAAGCCGGCTTTCCGCATTACGGCATCGACGTCAGCAAAGACAACCTCGCGCAGGAAGTGGCGCGAACGGAATTGGCCATCTCGTTTACCAAGGGCTGCTATCTCGGTCAGGAACCGATCGCCCGGCTGGATGCGATGGGGCATGTCAATCGGCAACTGTGCGTTCTGCGGCTCGCAGCCGGACCCGTTCCAGCAGCGGGAACCACGCTCTTCGCCGGCGACAACGATCAGCAAGTCGGCAGCATCACGTCGGCAACGATCTCTCCCGCCGACGACCTGCCGGTGGCGTTGGCGTATCTGCGCAGCCGATTTGCGGAACCGGATACACGTGTGACCGTGCGTAACGGCGGCGAATCGATCACGGC
>JADFRH010000044.1 GCA_022561415.1 Planctomycetota bacterium | reverse complement strand
AGGGTGTAGGTACCGAGAATGTCGGTTTCGATGAACGTAGTCGCTTCGTGAATAGACCGGTCGACGTGCGTCTCCGCCGCCAGGTTGAACACAGCTTCGCAACCATCCATTGCTTCCATGACAACGTTAGAATCGGCAATTGATCCCTTGACGAACGTCACACGATCGTCGCCAACGATACCTTCGAGGTTTTCCAGGTTGCCCGCGTAGGTCAGTGCATCGAGTACGGTGATGTTACAGTCCCCATGACGATTAAAAATCCGTCGCACGAAGTTCGAGCCGATAAAACCGGCGCCGCCGGTTACCAGAATCGATTTGAAGAAAGCCACTCTATCCGTCCTTCCTCGACCAGTCGTACGGAATGTCGTTGTCGTGCGGATCAACGCGAAACTCATCCGGGTCGTCGTAGACGAACACCTCCGTCGGACAGTTGACCACCATGGCTTCGACATCGCTCACGCACTTGAACCCGTGGTATACGAGCGGCGGAATCTGCAACAGAATCGGGCGATGGTCGCCCATGAAGAACTCGTTCACCTCGCCGTGCGTGGAAGACCCCTCCCGGTTATCGTAAAGCACGACCTTCATCATGCCGCGAACGCACACGAAATGGTCCCACTGCTTCTTGTGGTAGTGCCAAGCCTTGACAGCACCGGGATAGGCCGTGGTGATGTACACCTGCCCGAAACCGCGGAACAGCTCGTCGTCCGACCGAAGCATCTCCATCAGATGACCGCGCTCGTCCGGAATCACCTTCAACTGCTTGACGCGTACGCCTTCGATCATGACAGCAACGGCCCTCCTTGCCCGGCCGTACGGAGACCAAGTATCCCAGCAACCGGCGAGCCAACCGCAATCAACCACTATCCATCGCCGACCGCTACGCCTTGAACAAACCGGACGAAGGAAGCTCCGCGCAGACTCCGTCCCCGTCGAGTACACCCCAACAAAAGGCGCAACCGCTTATCTAGCAATAGCTTACGACGTTCCTGCCGTCCAGGATAGTGCCAGACCGCTATCGCGTTTTCTTCTTGTCGCAGACGGCAGATCGCTTGGCAAACGCTCACATGCCGTCGCTGTCCGAATTCGTGCATGGATCGGTCCGAGAAGACCCGCCCGTGCCCCGCACACCATACATCGGCAACAAGTCAGAGCTTGCATACCCTTTCCGTCCAAAGAAGAGCCGTTCGAAGCGCTCGCCTGAGTCAGCGACCGGTGCCGATCAGTCCCCCCGTTAACGTGATAGGCGAACCGCCATGGGCTCGAGTTTGCGAAGGATGCGTGGGTGGGCACGATCCACCAAACACGGTCGAGCGCCGCTACGCCGCAGCCAGTGTGTTCTGCGCGACATCGCCGGCCAAAACGAATCACCGCCCCAGCGGTTCGCAGCGCCGTTGCCAGCAGCCTCAAACGACCTATATTATGCCCCAGGCTGGGTGCTGACCGCTCCCGTGTGTCACCGCTTGCGCTAGCCTACGCGACCGAGCAAAAGAAGGTTGAGCGCCGCTTCCGATCGGTCACTTTGCTTTCTGTCTCGGGCGTCTCCCCAACTCCGCTGCTCCTGTTGCTCCTGTTGCTCCTCGCCACGCAACCCCTTTCCGGTGGCGGCACTCCGCATAATATCACAGCCTGTTGACCGCGGCTTCCGCGGGTCCGGCCGGCAAGAACCGACGCTCGTGGATGCGGTCCGAAAAAGACCGGACTCCCTTTCCTAGCGCGGCGATCCCGCCCCATTCTCGCCGGTCACAGTAAACCATGGACCTGGGGATTACAACTGAATGCAGGTAATTCTTGCCTCCTCGACCGGATTTTTCAATAGGCGGCGGTCTGCAACAAAAGCCCACGAACCTGTGCTACACCCCACTTTTACGCTCAGCGTCCCAGATTTCGTCCTGCCTGACCGGGTACAAAGCTCACTGGATACGACCAGGCGCGATCAGGCCGCGTGATGGACGAAGCACGGCGGGATGCTCGAAGAGCTCGGCACGGCACCTGGCGCAGATGGCTGATTCCCGCCGGTGGTCCCACCATTCCGATAGGGGCGGAGCCCGTGATGACCGGTAATCTCACAGGTGGCTTGGGCACCGTCCGGTAAGCCCGCCCACCGGCTACAACAACCCCGGTATCCGCCTGAGAACAAAGTTTCTGCGTGCAATTTCGTTGACGCCAGATATAACTTCAGTACACTTAATGCGACCCCAACGCAGGGGTTCAGGGGTTTCGGCTGCTAAGCAGCGCCAAGCGTTTACGCGCGTACCGAAACGCGCAGACTAGGCCGCTGTGTCGTGCCGTCCGCGTTTGGGGAGTTGCCCAGGCCGGAAGAGCGGCCGGTCCACACTTACGCAGGCCGGCCGATCAAGGCGGGGCGACCGCCGGCATACTTCGTGGACACCTACCCCGTGTCATCCGATAAGGAACTGGCTCGCGCGCTCGAAACTCGCCGCACGATTGCGACGCTGTGTTGCCGGTTCATGTCATCGTGTCGACTCTTATATCGGACACGGCCCGGGGGCGTAGACGAAGGGTGCATCGAAGACCGCATCGTACGGCTGGTATCGCATGTTTCGGGGTGTTTCCTTGGCGACGCCCCAGGCCCTGAGGTGAAGCGCACCACCGAACGCGGCGTTGCGGAACAGGCACGGTGGATACATGACGGATAATCAGGAGGTCTTGAAAACACCATCGTCTCAGCCTGCGGACTCCACCGCGGCTGCGATCGCCTCGGGAGGACCAAGCGGGGCGACGAGGGTGTACGCCGTCGCGGGAATCTTGGCCGCGATCTTCATTTGGGCCTTTTGGTATAGCTTGGTAGACCTATGGCGCGTCTGGCAGAATAACCCCGACTACAGCGCAGGTCAGCTTGTTCCCCTCGCCGTGGTGTACATGGTTGTGGTGCGGCGGCGCACGCTCGCAGAGCTGCCGCTGAGATTCGACTGGCGCGGTGTGGGCCTGTTTGTGTTCGGCGTGAGCGCCAACCTGCTCGGTAACTACTACTTGTACGCCTCGTTGCAGAACCTCGGCCTCATCGTGTGTGCCAACGGGCTCGTCATGACGCTGCTCGGTTGGCAGGGATACAAGCGCCTATGGTTCCCGATGGTGTTTCTGGTGCTGGCGGTTCCATTGCCCGGGCGCGTACACGACGCCGTCATGCTGCCGCTCCAGCGGTTTGTCGCGCAGCTTTCGGCCATGACCCTTGAGGTCATGGGCATTCCGGTCGCGCGCTACGGTCATATCCTTGAGGTCGAGGGGCAGCAAATCGCGGTGGCCGAGGCGTGCAGTGGTTTGCGAATGGCCCTCGCGTTCCTCATGGTGGCTGGCGTTGTGGTTTACCTCATTCAGCGCCCCGCCTGGCAGAAAGTGACCATCGTATTATCGAGCCTTCCGATTGCCGTCGCCTGCAACGTCACCCGCGTCGTAGCGACGGCTTGCCTGTATGGCACGAAGTACGAATGGCTCGCGCGTGACAACATGCACGAAGTGATGGGTTTGCTCATGATGCCGGTAGCGCTGGGCCTGATTCTGCTGGAGCTTTGGTTACTGTCGAAAGTAGCGCCGGCTCGATATGATGTAGAGAATGTGGGCTCGTTGCCCGATAGTTCAAGAGAAACTCCGTCACCCGGTCCCGCCCAATGAACCGGAACTGGACATCAACGAAGCTGGTCGCCGGCGCCGTCCTCTTGTTGTTAGCGACTGGCGTGATGCACCGCTGGGTTCGACACTCGCGCGGCATCGCTTCGCTGGCATACCGGCCCCTAGGCGCGCCGTTTTCGAATCTGCCTTTGCACGTAGGCCCGTACGCTCAACGACGGGAAACTCCTCTCGGCGAGGGCATCCTTCGGGTTGCCGGCGTTGATCGGTACGTTCAGCGGGAGTATGTGGACCTGGTTTCGGGTAAGTCGGTTGATTTGTATGTGGGGTACTGGGGATACCAAAACCTCGGCATGGGGCACGGTCCGGAGGTGTGTTATCCGGCCGCAGGCTGGCAGGTCGAGGGTAAAGCCCAGGAGCGAGCGCTGCGGTTCCCGAGAGCCGGCACCGAAACCACCGAGGCGGTGATGGCTCTCCACCACTTCGTCCGCACTGAGGCGCTAGGTCTCGAGCGCCGGGCGGTCGGATTCGTTGCCGTCGTGGACGGGCAATTCCGCCCTTCCTCCAGAGGAACGTTCTTGCATCGTCCCCCGGACTCTCAGAATGGTGATTTTCTCGCCCACATCATTGTCTCGACGTCGTTGGAGGGTGCAGAGTGGAGCGAGTCGAACCGACGTATCGTAGACTTCATGGACCGGATCCTACCACATGTCGCGACATGTCTGTTCGGCCGTGAAGAGGAAGAGGATGCTAATGCACCCGGCGCCAATGAGTACGGTTTGACCGTACCGGCGGAAAGGACCGATGACGCAAGACAATGACATCGCCGTGGCGCTGCCCGGCGAATCGGTGCAGCTCGTCGGACATGAGCAGTTGGTCGACCCCGCGTCGCTGGCGTCCACTCTTCGGCGCCGGTGGCGTATCGCGTTGCTCGTTACCGCGGGTATGGCCGGCGTCTCGGTCTCGACGATCTGGCTGGTCCTGGTTCCAAAGTACGAAGTGAACGCCCTGGTCCATATAGCACCTTTCGTTCGCCCGATCCTGTTCTCCGACGCCCAGACTGACATTTCTCGACAATACCGCGCGTATGTCGCGACCGAATCCCAGACCATCGTCAGTCCTACCGTCATCCTTACAAACTTGAACATGCCGGAGGTTCGCTCCTTAGCGCTAGTCGTCAGCGCTACAACCCCCGAGGTGGACTTCGCCGCGCGCCTCAGTGTCAGGCACGTGCAGAACACGCATACGCTCCGGGTTAGCATGGTGGGCCAGCATCCCGAGGACATGGCCGTTTTCGTCAACAGCCTAGTCGATGTATACCTCAGCCAACGCGAGAGCAAGAATCGAACGTGGGACGAAAAGATACTCAACTCGCTTCGCGTAGCGCAGACCAGGCTGGAAGCGCAATTGGAAACCAAAGGCGTCGAGTTAAGACAGCTCGCAGACGTGACTGGCGCCGGAACGGCCGGCGTTTCCGAGGCCGCAATTCATGCGTGGTTATTCGAGGTCCAGCGGGAGCTGACGGAAATGCGACAGAACGTTGCGCTCGCGGAGGCAACGCTGGAGGCCCTTGATGCGAGTGACGGTACCGGTGCGCCACTCGAGCTCATCTCGGATGGGCTTACTGCGCTTTACGAGAGGGATACGGGATGGCGCGACACCTGGCAACGGATCGTGTCGCTGGAATCCGCCGCATTGGACGATGAGCGCTTCGGGCGTGGACCTGAGAACCCCGAAGTTTTCGGCCGGCTCGATCGCATCGAGAAGCGCCGGGCGGCGCTGAAAGAAAGAGAATCCGAAATCCGCAGCCGCTACGAATCCTCGGTGCGGCGTCAACTCGAAAAGGAAATCGGCGAAGAAGAGTTCAGAGAGCAGGTGCTACTATCAACGATAGCCGAACTCGAGCAAAAGCAGAGTCAAGTAGCTCGCCAGGCGTTTGGTATCGAAAACCTACGTCATGAACGGGAGCGCCTCGAAAAGGGCCTCGCACAAGTGCGGCAGAAAATCTGGAATGTGGAGGTGGAACAAATGCGCATGGCGCGGGTGACCATGGACTCGCCCGCGGTAGCACCCGAGGCACCCAACATCGACAAGCGTCTGAAATACACGGCCGTAGCCTGCCTGCTCAGCCTGCTCCTCGGTGCGGGAACGGCCCTGCTTCGCGATCGCCTCGACACGCGTGTCAGGGATCCGAAGGAGATTGCCCGGCAGCTCGGCATTCCACTGTTGGGAATCCTACCGTACATCCGGAACGCCAACACGACCGGCCCGCTCCGCGATGATCGCGTGCTGGAGCCGATGCGCAGCATCGCGACAACACTACTAGCTTCGTCGCGAACGGGACAAACATGCAGCCGACTGATCACCGGTCCCAACCCAGGCAGCGGCAAATCCTCCCTCGCGCTGAATCTGGCGCGAAGTCTGGCGTCAACCGGGCGGCGCGTCCTTCTCGTCGATGCCGACAACCGGCGTCAGGGGATCACGAAAACGTGCGCCGTTACGGATAGGCCCGGCCTCATGGAGTTACTTGAAGGAACCCGCCGGCCGGACGAGGCCGTTTACACGCTTGACTCAGGCAACCTTAACATCCTACCGGCGGGTCAAGGAGACGAACGGTTTGGAGAAATCCTGAGCAGGCGGAACACGCAGAGCACGTTGTCTACGCTGTTTGAGGCCTACGATGAAGTGATCGTTGACTCGTCACCCGTGCTCGCTGGCAGCGATGCGATCCTGCTGGCAACGCTGGTCGACGAAGTCATCCTCGTGTTGCGCGCAGGACAGTCGACACGCGAGGAGGCTCAGACCGCCCATGACTACCTCGCAACGGTCGGAGGAAAGCCCGTCGGAGTTATTCTTAACGCCGTCGATCCGCGTAGCTCACCGTACCACGCCTACGACCGATATACATACGCCCCCGCGGGCGATCGCACGGAAACGTAGAACCTGAGGGAGTGTTCAAGAAGCCATCAGCTATCAGCCAGACGCTTGCAACCGCCAACGCATATTCCGGCTGACGGCTGATGGCTGACGGCTCAACGCCCGAGTGCAACCAATAGATTCGCGATGGCCGCAGAGGTCATACGCACCTGGATTCTTGAGCCGTGTCTCGAATGCAACACCAACGAATGCAAGGCTACAAACCCCTGGTATGGCTGGGCTTGATCAGCCTGGTCCTAGCCGGAGCCGCGCGGGGCTCTTACGAGTTCTACACCTTTCGAGCCCGGCAAAACACACGCAAACTGCTCGTTCGAGCCCAATCCGCCGCTGCTGCGGAGGATTGGGCGGGCGCTGCCTCCACCTATCGACAGTACCTGCAGCGAGAACTCGACGATGTGAATGCACTCCAGTCCTACGCCGATGTACTGCTCCAACGGATCGAAAACACGCCGGGGGCCCTCGCCGATGCGCTCCGAACTCTCCGACGCATCATTGGTCTGCAGCCGGACAACACCGACGCGACCGCGAAACTCACCTTACTGTTCCTGAGAATGCGCGAGTACACCCTGGCGATGGAGCTCGCCTCTGGTTGGATCGCTCTGGCCCCCACGTCGGCCAAGGCGACTCTCGCCCTCGCGACGGCACAGCACGGACTCCAACGCAGTCGCCAGGCCGCCGACACGCTCGTCGCCGCAATCGCCCGCAACCCCGACGAACCCGAGCCTTACGCCATGCTCGTTAGACTGCTGACCGGCGAGCTGCAACAACCGGACGAGGCGGCCAAGTGGGTTGACATAGCCTTGCGCGTCGGGTCCGACACCGCCAACGTACATATGGCCGTTTTCTTGTTTTTCCAAAGCCAAGGCAAGCTCGACGACGCCGAAGAACACCTGCAACGGGCTCTCGGTCTGGCACCGGAATCCCTGGACACGGTGCTGCCAGCCGGACTGTTCTATCTCGCGCAAAACCGGCTCGATGAGGCCGCGGCACAGCTCGACGACGCCGCGCGGATCGCACCGCAAAATCCCAACGTCCTCGCCGTTCGAGCAATGTGGGCTACCCGAACGGAACGCCCAGCCGACTTGATCGCCACGGCCGACGACTTCTTCCGCGTTGCCGGGGAGAGCCACGTCGGTTTTCTTGTGCAGGCGGCTGAACTCTACCTGGGTGCCGGCGAGCTGGGACGGACCGACGATTGCCTCGCGAAGATTGACGCACTCTCCCCAGTCGGCAAGCCACTCGAGGTCCGCCTTAATCTGCTGCGCGGAACGCGGGCCTTCCAGGAGGGCGATTATTACTCCGCCATCCGTCACCTTCGGTCCGCAGCCAACGGTAAGCCGCCCAGCGAGCGTGCCTTGCAGCTTTGGGCCGCCGCGCACGCACGGCTCGGTGATCTCGCAGGAGCGGCGGAGCCGTGCGAACGGTTGATCCACCTCACTCCCGGAAACGTCGACGCCCACCTCAGGCTCGCGGAATTGGAATGGGGAAGAGGCCGGCTGAGCCGCACGCGCGAAATACTGGCATCGCTGCCAGGAACAACCGACAAAGTCGGCTTGCCGACCGCCGGGCAACAATTCGAGGCCGACCTGATGCAACTCGCTTGCGACCTGGCGGAGGCCAGGCGCGGCGGCCACCCCCCGACCGACCGCGTTTCGTCGCTCGAGGAGTTGGACCGTCTCGCCGCCATGGCGCCGACAGGCGCGTTTCCGACCCGTTGGCTCGTTCGGTGCTTCGCGCTTTCCGGACAACCGCAACAGGCTGTGAATCTTTTCCACGCCCGGTTGGACGACGAGGAATCCCGGCCCCGATTGGGCGTCGAGCTCGGCCGTTTACTACTATCCGACGGGCTGGGTGAACAGGTTTCGAAGCTCGCCGACGAACTTATCAAGCGGTTCCCGGACGCCCCGCAAGGGTACATCCTGCAGGTTAGAGCACTCGCCGCCACTGACGGGCTTCCACAGGCCGCGGCGTACGTCGATCGCAACGATCTGCCGACCGGCAAGCTGGCTTTGCCAGTCTCCGCACGGGCAGGCGTCCTCGAAGCCTTGGCGGACGAATACCTCGACGCCGCTCAGACAGAGACCGCGATAGGCCTGTACCGCCAGGCCGCGGACCTCATGACAAACAACGTATCCGTGCGAAGGAAGCTGGTCCGCAGCACGTCCGACCTTGACGAAGCCGTGCGTCGAAGCGAGGAAATCCGCGCGGTCGAGGGCGACACGGGAGTTCACTGGAAGTTCGAGCAGGCCAGCGCCCTGCTCCGGCTGGATCCCGCAACCAAATCGCTCGCCCGAGCACGTGAGCTTCTCAAGCAGTGTTTGGCGGATCGGCCCCGCTGGCCCGCCGCCCGCCTACTGATGGGATATGCTTATGAGCTGAGCGGAGAGCTTCATGACGCAGCCGAGGCCTATCAAACCGCGCTCGCTCGAAATCCCGGCCTCCGCGGCGAACCGGCTGCGGCTCGCCTAGTCCAGTTGCAATATCGGCTTGGTCGAATGACCGAAGCCGATGCCCTGCTCGAGTCGCTGACCGAGCAGTTCCCCGACCAGCCTGCCATCCTGCGCATTCGGACCGAGCAGCAGATTCGGGAACGGAACTTTGGATCAGCCCTGACCACAGCCGAGAGGGTGCTTCAACTTCAACCGGATGACACAGCGTGGGCCGTGGTAACAGCAGATTTGCACCTTCGCGTCGCCGATCCAGCCCGAGCGGAAGCGATCGCCCGCACCTATCTCAAGCGCTCGCCCGACTCCACGACGGTACTCTGGATACTTGCCCGCGCCCTTATCAACCAACAACGCAATGCCGAGGCCCTCACGCAAGTGCGCGAGGCAGCGGTCGCGGTAGGTGACGCCCCGCACTATGTCCTTCTCGCCCGGGTGCTTGCGCGATTGGACCGAAAAACCGAGACGAAGCAGGCGATCACACAGGCTCAAACCCTCTCCCCCGATGATCCAGCAATATGGGCGGCCTGCGCAGACGTCTGGGGATCGCTCGATCGACGATCGCAACAGATGGCATGCATGCGTAAGTCCGTCAACCTCCGCGGCGAAGATCCCGCCGATTCCCTCGCCCTCGCCCGCCTGTTCGCCGCGGGCGATTCCGCGGAGGAACGCCGGGAGGCAAGCCGCATTGTCCAGCAGCGACTGAGCGCGAACCCCCAGGACGCCGAGGCGCTCGTCCTGCGCGGACAGATGACTATCCTGTCGACACGACCCAACCCCGCCAGCGCCGAAGCTGATTTCTTGAAGGCGCTGTCGATCGATCCACGCCTTCCTCAGGCACATCGGCTATTGGGACTGATGCGGATGCGGATCGGGCGCGTCGACGCCGCCAGTGCGTCGATTAATCGCGGACTGGCGTTGGCGCCGCATGATCCCGGTCTGCTTCTGGCATCCAGCGAGCTCTATTCCGTGACGGGTGACTATGAGCGCGCGATCAGGCAACTCCGCCGGTTGCTCGACATCCAACCACGCATGCCGGCTGCCCTTCGCCTGCTCTCAAACGCTTATCGCGCCACCGACCAGATGGATCAGGGCATCGCGTTCATCGAAATGCATGCCCCCAGCGACGTGCGGAACGCCGGCGAGATCGTCCTCCTTGCCCAACTTCATGAATCCAAACAAGACTTCGAACGCGCCGGCCTACTGTACGAGAAAGCCGCAGCGACCGACCAGACATCAAGCGATGTGCATCAAGAGCTGTTGCGGTTTCTGGCCCGCCGTCCAAACATCAACGAAATCCACGACCTTGCTGTGACCCGGCGACGAGAGCACCCGGCGGACGTGAGATCATTCGCAGTGGCCGCCGAAATGCTTGGATCGCAGAAGGTGAACGCCGAGCTACGCGAAGTCGGAATGGGGTGGCTCGCGACCATCGCCCGAGAGCACCCAGACCACGCCGGCGACGCAACCTACAGGACCGCCCTATGCCACTACCGACAGGCAGAGCTACGGGAAGCGGAGAGCAAATTCCTAGAGGCTCGCCGCCTCGCACCTACCAACCGCGACCTCGTCAACAACTTCGCATGGCTTTACGCAGTCGATCTCGGAAAACCCGCCGACGCGGTCGCCCTGATCGAGCAGTTTCTGGCAAGCGGCGGTAGCGAGGACAGCCACCTCCTCGACACGCACTGCGTGGCGCTTATACGCTTGGGACTACTCGACGCCGCCGAACAAAAAGCCCGCCAGTGCCTCAGCATATCGGGCAACACACCAACCCGAACCGCCGCGACGTACCACCTCGGCGTCGCCGTGATGAAGAGCGGCCGCGAGAACGAGGCGCGCCCGCATCTCCGTCGAGCGATGCAACTCGACGCACAGCGCGGCGGCCTCACCGCGCGCGAGCAGGAGGATCTGCGACGTCTGTTGATGCCCGCCGCACCGAATCCCAGCAAGAACACGGGGCAGCCCGGTAAATGAGTCCTCCCGTAGTGCTCTGAAGAAGAACACGTTATCGGACTTTGAAAGCATCTCCGTCACCTTCACCAGAGTTTTTCCCG
>JADFRH010000043.1 GCA_022561415.1 Planctomycetota bacterium | reverse complement strand
AACCGCCCGAGTTGTGGCGCAAACTTGTCCACCTGCCGGTTTACATAAGGTGCCGTCAAGAAGAGTGCGAAGTTCTCCTTGAGCCCATAGATGTAGGTGGCCTTCACAACGGAAGCGTTCACGTGCGCGATCGCACCGCGCCCATCGGCTTCGCTATAGCTGTATTGCAGGCGAAGGATGCTTCCGCCTTTGGGCGGGGTGAGAGCCACATCAGTGTTAATCTGGGCCAGAGCGGGGACGGATGTGCAGATACCAACGACGAGCGCCAGCGCGAAGACGGTGTTTCTCGGGTTCCACATGCGTGTCAGAGCCTTAGCCTCATCCTAAGCCAAGTGCGTTCGTGAGAAACGAGTTTACGAGCGTGAAGATGGAGGCGTTCGCCGCGGACGAACTGATGAAGAATCCCGGATTCGGTCCCAAGCAGCCGCCCAGACCGAACAGAAGCGCACCGGATGCCGCGAGGTGAATCCACTTTCTGGAACGAGAGAATCTCATGCCGCACTCCTTCGACAACCGTTTACTATTGCTCGGGGCCTTCATATACCTTGCCTTTTATTTCAACTCGAACCGGAGTAAAGCCGCTGTCCTTGATCGCCTGCCAAAGGGCTGCAGGCGCCGCAGCCTTCCCCGGTTCAAAGGTTACCGTTCCTCGGCCCGTGTTCAGGTCGATCTCAACTTTCTTCACACCGTCAACGCGTTCGACCGAACGCTGCACGTTGTGCACTCAGAACGGTCACGACAAGCCGCTGATGTGAATGACGGCATCGGCGGTCCCGCGCATTGAGATGGCCGGCGCTGTCGGTCTTTTCTGCGCGGTCGCACAGCCCAGTGTGAGAGTAGCTGCCGCAATGGCCGTGACGAACGACATCTTGTAAATCCTCATTGATTGCACTCCGATTTCTGTACGACGCCCAGCGAAACGAGATTCCGTCGCGGCCGCTTCAGTATCATATTCCAGACGGTGCCCGCCACGAGGCAGACTACGCCGACGTAAAGCGCAGGCGTTACGCTCCATACGAGGCGGCCCGCGATGATCGCCGCGGAGCCAAGAAGGACAAGTATGGACGGGCCCACGCTCTGGTATTGTCTCCCCGCCCAGCCCACGCCGGCAACTGAAACGATCAGGAACGCGACGATCAGAGGCCGCTGCACGCGATCAGTAAGAAGAAAGCCCAAACCGAGCGAAGAGAGCAAGCCCGCGTAGGCCGCAACGCACACCGGGCACGAGAAACTCGGCAACAGCGGTAGCACCGCCGCCGGAACGGCGATGAGCGTCTGAAGCCAAGCCGGCCGGTTCGGCCGCACCCCCGAGCGGGATCGCCCGGCGGTGTCCGCAGCGGAGTCGTCCTTTTCGTCGCCGGTCGTCACTTCCCCTTTCCGCAGCACGACGGCTTGGCGTACGTATCCATGTTCTTCGCGGCTTGGTTATCGAGTGGGCACCGATCCTTGCACACGAGCTTCCCGGTGATCGGGCAGACGATTCGACCCGGGCAATCCGAGCGGTTCCGGTCAATCGTCGGACAGTGATCCCGGCAGATCAGCCGGCCAGTCTCCGGGCAGACGATCTTTCCGGGGCAGTCCGCTCGCTCCGAGTTGGCGCCGGCATAACCGGCTTGCCCGGCAGCCAGCTTCACGGCACCGAGCGCGGCGACGCCAAGCATCGCCAGCGCCAGGGCAGAAAGCGTCCATCGTTTCGACATCGTCATCTCCTTTTTCTTCTCGCGGGGCGGATTTCCTTCAGCACCTTGCACTCGCCGTTCGAGCGTCGGCAACGGTCCAGGGCCTGCCCCAAAGTTTTCTGAACCCGTTTCAAGTCCTTCATCTTCTCGGAAACGTCCGCCAGGCGTTGCTCCAGCAGTTGCCGCACTCCCGCCCTGCAAGTCTTGCCGCTCTCTCCATCGAGCCGGCCGAGCGTGCGGATGTCGTCGAGGGTGAATCCCACGGCCTGGGCGGAGCGAATGAACCGCAACTGCTCGACGGCCTGGGCGTCGTAAAGGCGATAGCCTGCACGGCTCCGCGTGGTCGGCGAGAGCAGGCCCTCCTGCTCGTAGTAACGCAGCGTGGGCGCGGCCACGCCCGCCGTCCGGGCCACCTCGCCGATCGTCATGAGCTGATCTGTCGTGGATTGTGCCGTCATCTCATCCCTATTCTACACCTTAAAGTCACCTTGAAGGTCAAGGGAAAAATCAGATATCCGCAGATTTCTTGGCCCCCGTACCTTCGTACGGGGCTGACCCCGTGCAAGCTCGACGTCCGAGGCGTTTTCACCTCGGAGTTCGACCTGTTTCCGGTTTCGTGCGGTTTGACATAGGGTACTGGCCGTGGAGGTTGGATCGCCTTACGCCGTGCAGGTGGTGCTTCATCGGATTCAGAATAACTCTGTCGGTATGCGCGACGCTACGGACTCGAATCGAAACGGAGGAGTTTGACGATGCGGACTCGGGGATCGTATTGGAATCTCGTGCGAGTTGTCCTTTTGTTCTGGTCGTGCGCTACGGGCCTGCCGGCTTCGGGGCAGCCGTCGAACCGCGAGCCCAGCTTCGTACCGGCCAAGACCAAGTTCAAATCACCGCGGGTGGTTGCTCGCATTGATCTCAGTGACGGTCGTCCGATCCTGTCGGTGAGCATCAACGGCGCCGGATCGTATCGTATGCTCCTCGATACGACCGCGCGTGTACCCGTCATCGACATACGCGTCGTGCGCAAGGCCGCACTCACGACCATTGGGAGATTCAACAAAAGCGCTGCGCTGGTGCCGGGTGTCGAATCGGCGAATCTCGTACACGTCCGTTCCCTGTCGATCGGTGACGCGGAGTTTGGCGAATTCGATGTCCTTGCGGTGGACCTCAATTCGGGCAAGCGTGCGCGGCGACGCCTGGATGGAACGTTGCCCCTGGCCTTTTTCTCCGAGTCGTTGATCACACTGGATGGTGAGGCAGGGCAGCTGGTTATCGAAAAAGGTGAACTGCCGGAACCGGACGAAAAGAGCGTATTGGGTTACGCCGACTTGCCCGGCGCACCGACGGTCAAGCTCACGCTGAAAGATCTTGCGGTGGATTTCGTGATCGATACCTCGAGCCGAAACGCCCTTACGTTTCCTGCCGAACTGAAAGGAGACGTTGTGTCGGCGTACCGTTCCAAGCCCGGCAGGTTGCTGGTGGGCGCGGCGAAGAGAAAGAGAGCACGCGAGCCGGACGACGCGGGCCTGCTTCGGCTCGGACGCCACGAGGTATCCTACGCGCCGTTCGAGTTCAGGGAGGGCGCTTCCACGATAGGATGGAAAATACTCCAACACTTTGCGGTTACGTTCGATCCGCGGAACGACCGTGTGCGGTTTGTACGAAAAACGGAGTGGCCGATGAACTTCTCGTTCAGCCCGAAATTCGGACTTGAACTCGCCAGCGACCGCAACGCGATGGTCGTCGTGTCGGTCTTTCCCGATTCCCCGATCGACCGAAGCGTCATCGAGGTCGGGAGCAGGATCGTCGAGATCGAAGGCCGACCGGCTCGCGATTACACGCCCGGCGCTCTTCGATCCCTTATGGACCGGCGGACCGGCATCCTCTTCATGGTGGAGAGTTCGGGGTTCAGATTGCTCGTTGGAGTTGACGCCGAGGGATACTGACGCCCGCGAATTAGCGCAGGTCTCACGGCAGTTTCCTGGTTCGATTCGATGCGGCGTTTGCGGGCGATGTGTGCGTCGACTACCTTCGCCCGGCGTATGACCGTCGACCCACAGGATTTCACAAAACGGCTCACAGCGCTCGAGCGCATCTCGCGCACGCTCGAGGTCGATGCTTCCCGACGCACCGCGTGGCGCCAGGCCGTCGTCGACTTCTCGGAGTCGTTCCTCGAAGACCTGGCCCATTTGCCCGCTTACGGAAAGCCTGAGGGGCCGGGCGATCCGGCCGGAGAACTCGCCATCGTCGAGTCGCCGACGCCGCTGCCGAAACTGCTCGAAACGTTTCAGCGGCAGGTTCTCGATCTGCACCTCAACCCGGCCTCTCCGCGCTTCTTCGGCTACATCCCCGGCGGCGGAATTTATCCCGCGTCCCTCGGCGACTTTCTGGCGGCCGTGACCAATCGCTACAGCGGCGTCTTCTTTGCGTCGCCTGGCGCAGCGCGAATCGAAGACGGCATAGTGCGATGGATCGCCAACATACTCGGCTATCCCGACACCGCGGGCGGCACGCTGACCTCCGGCGGCTCGCTCGCCAACCTTTCGGCCGTGGTCACCGCCCGGGAGGAGGTACCTTTCGATCAGCGCGGACGCGCCGTGGTCTACATGAGCTCCGAGGTACACCACTCGATGGTCAAGGCCCTTCGCATCGCCGGCATGGGTGGGGCCGTCTTTCGCGAGGTACCGATCGACGATCGCTTTCGCATGATGCCCGCCGAACTGGTCAAACAGGTTGAGTCCGATCGGGCGGAAGGATTGCTGCCCTGGCTGTTGGTGTCGTCGGCCGGTACGACCAACACCGGGTCGATCGATCCGCTCAACGATCTTTCCGATGTCGCCGAGCGGTTCGGCCTTTGGCACCACATCGACGCGGCGTACGGTGGGTTTTTCGTGCTGTGGGATGAGGGACGCAAGGCCTTGGCGGGTATTGACCGGGGCGATTCGATCACCGTCGATCCACACAAGGGGCTGTTCCTCCCCTATGGCTGCGGTTGCGTTCTCGTACGCGATCATCGCAAGCTCCGCGATACGCACAGCGAAGCGGCCGACTACATGCAGGACACCTACACACCGCCCGACGAAGTCTCCCCGGCCGACTACTCGCCCGAGCTGACCCGCCACTTCCGGGGTCTGCGGTTGTGGCTGCCCTTGCGCCTGGTCGGAATCGAGCCGTTCCGCGCGGGCCTTGAGGAAAAGGTATTGCTCGCGCGATGGTTCTATCGCGAGCTACAGGGCATGGACGAGTTCGAGTGCGGTCCGTACCCCGAGCTGTCCGTCGTGGCGTTTCGATACAGACCGAAAAACGATGACGCCGCCGACGTCGAGCGTCTCAACGAAGTCAATCTGGACCTGGCCAAGCGCCTCCGAACTGAAGGAAACGTCTTCCTCAGCACCACGAAGCTGGCGAGCCCGTCCATCGGTCCCGGCGCCGTCTACCTGCGACTGGCCGTGCTCTGCCTGCGAAGCCACCTGGAACACGTCCAGGAAGTAGTGGACCTGCTAAAACGATTCACAACCGGCGGACAGGGTGAGTGAGCACGTATGTCTTGAGCGTTGGTGCGGCTTGGCAGGTCGGTTATCATGTTCCGAAGCCTGGGTGCGCGTGGAAGGATAGTGGCACGCACCCCGGACCGCTCGTTTGGCCCGAACGGAGGACTAGCGTTGCCAGAGATTTGCCGATTCTTCGGTATCGTAATCGCAATGTACTATAATGACCATGATCCGCCGCACTTCCACGCGCGTTACGGATCACGAAAGGCCAGGATCGCGATCGAAGAAATGCAGATTCTTGACGGAGATTTGGGTACAAAGGCCCGTGGTCTGGTCATGGAGTGGGCAATGGCCCATCAAAGTGAGCTCCTTCGCGAATGGGAGCTTACGAAGCAACGCAAGCCTCTGTTCAAGATCGAACCGCTGGAGTAACACATATGCCCGACGTGACCAAGGTGGAATGTCTTGGAGATCAGCGCTTGCTGCTGACTTTTGACAACGGCGTCCGCCGCGACGTGGATATTGCCGCCCTAATCCCATTCGACGGCGTGTTCGAGCCGCTCACCGAAGACGCGTATTTTCGACAGGTGCGCGTCGAGCCCGACGTCGGCACCATCGTCTGGCCCAATGGCGCGGACCTATGCCCTGATGTTCTTTATGATCGCGGACAGCCCGTCACCCCCGCGGCTCTTGGGTGAACCCGTCGGCGACGCGTGGCGCCTGCGACTTTCAACCATTAACCTGGCAACATTGAAACCTTCAACCTTCTAGCTCTCGCCATGCAATTCTGGACCCTAGTCGTTGACGGCTTTCGCGAATCCCTCGATCGCAAGATCTTCTGGGTCATGGCCGGGTTCGCCGTGCTGGTGGCGGCGATGATGGCCTGTATCGGGATGGAGGCCGACCGCGTCACGATTCTGTTCGGGCTCTGGGACATCGAGACCGACTTTTACAGTCCGCTGTCGGGTCTGGGACGCTCGCACATCGCGGGCCTGGTCGTCTACATGTTGACTTTCTCGCTGCTCGGCTGGGGCGGCACGATTCTCATGATCATCGCGACCGCCGGCATGTTTCCGGCCATGATGCGCCACGGATCGATCGATGTCCCGCTCTCCAAGCCGCTCGGTCGACACCGGCTGTTCCTCTACAAGTACCTTGCGAGCATGGTGTTTGTCTTTCTTCAGGCGTCGCTGTTCATCGGGTTGAGCTTTCTCGTCATGGGGATTCGTTGGGGCGTTTGGGTGCCGGGCTATCTCCTGTCGATTCCGCTATTGGTGCTGTTGTTCAGCTATGTTTACTGCGTGTCGGTGTTGGTCGCGGTGCGAACAGGCAGCGGCGTCGCCGCCACCCTGCTGAGCATCGGCGCCTGGGTCTTGTACATCTGTCCCGTGACGGCCGTGCAAACGTTTGAGCAGTTTCCTGACCTGAAAAAGCACGAGCGAATCTACCAGACGATGCGCGTGGCCGCCTGGATTCCGCCCAAGACCGGCGACATTCCCTACCTGGCAGCCAAGTGGGCTGGTGCCGGGATAAGCCTCGACATGGTGCCCCCATCTTGGATGGACGCCGGCGTGCAGAGCAACCGCGCTCAAATCGACAGCGCCCGTGAGATGGAAGAGCGCGAACTCGCCAAAAACGCGCTCCTGTCGATCGGCTCGTCACTCGCCTTCGAGGCCGTCATCGTTTTGCTCGCGATGTGGAGCTTCGCAAGGAAGGACTACTAGCATCCGCCGGACGGGGTACGCCGTTTGAGTCATCGCGTCATTCTATATGTCATCACCGACTTGAACGTCGGCGGCGTACCGCTACACCTTCACCGTCTGGCTCGGGCGATGCGCGATCGCGGTTGGGAATCCAAGGTGGTTTCGCTGGCGGGCATCGGATTGGTCGGTGAGCGGATCCGTAGCGACGGGATCGAAGTACTGGCCTGCAAGGGCTGCTGCGGTTGGGATCTGCGGGTCATCTACCGACTGGCAAGGATCATCAAACAGACCGGCCCGGATGTCGTTCACGCGATGCTGTTTCACGCGAACGTGGCCGCCAGAATCGCTGCCGATTGGGTTGGATTTCCCGCCGAGCGCGTGCTCTGCGAGATTCAGACGGTTGAGGTCGAGCGACGCTGGCACCTGACCGTCGATCGATGGACCCATCGCGGCTGCCGCTGCACGATCGCGAACTCTTCTTCCGTGATCGACCACCTCTCCGAAAACGCCGGGATTCCACGTGATCGGCTGAAGCTGGTGCGTGGCGGGATCGATCCGAACGCCTTTGTCCATGCCGAGCCGATTGAGAAATCCACGCTGGGCGTGCCCGAGGACGCTCCGGTTGTACTTTGGGTCGGACGACTCGATCCGGTCAAGGGACTCGACGTTTTGATCCGAGCGTTCGAACGCGGCGATGGAGCCGGGCGGGCGCACCTGGTTCTCGTCGGCGACGGGCCTATCCGCGAAGCGCTGACGACCCGGATCGAGAAAACGAGCCGGCGGAATCAAATCCACATGCTCGGGTCGCGAGATGACGTACCGAGGTTGTTGAGAGCGGCGGATGTCTTCGTTTTTCCCTCCCGAACCGAAGGACTTCCCAACGCGCTGCTCGAAGCCATGGCCGCCGGCTGTCCGATCGTGACCACGGACGTGCCGGGCTGCCGCGATCTTATCGACCACGACGCGTCCGGTCTGGTCGTGCCATACGGTGACACCGAGGCGCTGGCCGAAGCCATGACTCGCCTGCTGAGAGATCGCAAGTTGGCGATGCGCCTCGGACGCGGTGCGGCTGAATCAGTGTCAAGGAACTGGCACTCTGACGGCACGCTCGCCGCGTATGAGGCACTCTACGCCGAGGCCTCCGACGGCTGACCAGTTTGCTAACAACACCCTAACTCCGGGGCGTCGGCGGCATCGCGCCTCTCGTGCGGCATGGGTTCCGTCCGTGTGACGCGCATTTCTTGCCGACCGACCATCGCGACCCACCGGTGGTGTTATCACAGGCGATGGCCGCAACATCTCGTCTCGTCTGGCGCTCGTCGTTCGGCGACCGATCTGGCCGGAAATTTTTCTCCAAGTTTTCTCTTGCACTCGGTGGGTCATAGTGGTAAGTAGTGTCGATAGATGCTGCGATGTGGGGATGGTGATGAAGATAAATGCGGTTTTTTACGGGGCAATATGATCGTGCGATCGACGCCAAGAACCGGATCCAGCTTCCTTCGCAGGTTCGAGGGGCGATCGAAGGGATCGGCGGCGGACCGGGTCTCTACGTCACGCTCGGTGAGCATCGCGGCACCTTATCCATTTTCACAGACCGAACGTTCGAGGCGCTTGCGGACCGGATTGGCACGGAGGTCATGCCCGGACCGGAATCTCGCCGCTTCGAACTCCAGTTCTATGCCCTCGCTTCCTACGTTGAGATCGACAAACAAGGGCGAATCCTGTTACCCGAGCGGCTCTGCCGAAAGGCCCGGCTCAGCGGAGAGGTGGTCCTGGTCGGTCAGAAGTTCCGCCTCGATCTCTGGAGTCGCGCGGAACTCGAAAAGACGATGTCGATCGATTGGGAGGGCGAGGACTGGCCCGACTGGCAGGGCTTTCTTCGGATGAAGCCGCCCGTGGAACCATAGGGCGGTCTGATGAGTCGCGCGCGAGAAGGGATTCGAGTGCCGCGGCGAGTGGATCTAGCCGTGGCGATACAAGAGCGTAGTGGCGGCGCGAGGCAGGCGCGGACGAGCGCCGCCTGGACGAGATGGCGCGGTCGATGGACCGGCGAAACCGGCTTGCCGGGCGGTCTCGATTGCCGGGGCCGGTGGTTACGAAGCAATCGTAAAAGTATAAGTTACTAGCCAACGCCGACGTGGTGGCAAGAGCGAAGGGATTCGCCTCACTGCGGAGTGTGCCGTGATCGCGGACCCGAGAAGCCGGGGTCTGCGAGGGCGCGTCGGGGGGGCTTAGGGTCGCCACGGATCGGCGACGACCCCTGACGATGTTGGCTGTGGACCGGTGCGGATTTGGACGAGCCAATCGGTCACACCCCGGTGCTGACGCGTGTGGTCCGTGAGCTTCTCGCGGTTCGACCCGGCGAGACCGTCGTGGATGCGACGCTCGGGCTCGGGGGGCATGCGCGCCTGTTCGCCGACGCGATCGGCGAGACCGGCACGCTCGTCGGCCTTGACGCAGACGCACGAAGCATCGAGGAGGCGCGACCGCGACTCGAGTCGGCCTCGTGTCGCGTGGAGCTGGTGCAGGCGAACTTCGCGGACCTGGCGGAGGTGCTCGAATCGCTCGGCCTGAACCGCGTCGATGTGCTTTTTGCGGATCTCGGCCTGAACTCGTGCCAGCTTGACGAGGCGGAGCGGGGCTTTTCTTTTCAATCGGATGGGCCGCTCGACATGCGAATGTCGTCGGACCAGCGGGAGACGGCGTCCGACCTGGTGAACCGGCTGAAGGAGCGAGAGCTGGCCGATCTGTTGTACTACAACGCGCAGGAGTTCGCCTCGCGGCGAATCGCGCGATGGATCTGTAACGTCAGGCGCGACGGACGGATCACGACGACGGCCCGATTGTCGGAGGTCGTTTGCAGGGCGGTCGGCGTCGACCCGAAATCGCGCCGGAGCAAGATTCACCCGGCGACCAAGACGTTTCTTGCGCTTCGCATCGCCGTCAACCGGGAGTCTCAATGCCTCAACGCCTTGCTCGCGGCGGCGCCGGCGTTGCTTCGCCCGGGCGGGCGGATCGGGGTGATCGCCTTTCACAGCGGCGAGGACAAACCGGTCAAGGTCGACTTTCGGGAGCGGAAGAAAGAAGGGGTGTATGAAATCGTCACCAAAAAGCCGGTGATCGCGGACGCCGAAGAACGCCGATCAAACCCTCGGTCGCGCAGCGCCAAGCTCCGCGTCGCGATTCGAACGGAAGGCAAGATATAGAAAGCACATCGGACTTCTAAACACCGGAAAAAAACGTTGTCGACGGAAACAAAGATTGGATTGATCATCGGGCTTGGGTTCATCGTCTGTTTTGCGGTTCTGCTCGCCAATTCAGATCCGGAGCAGACTTCCGCCGTGCAATGGACGCACGTCGTCGACGGCGTAGCCACCAACCGATTCGAGTCTAAGCCGCGCTCCAATCCCGTAACGGCCAAACGTGACTCTGGTTTGAAGTTTGTCGGCGGGCGGGCGGCGCAGCCCGGCAACGTGCGGCCACCGCGCGAGCGCGTGTCGATCCGTTCGGATCGGCCGTCAAATTTGCCATTGCGACAATCTGTTCCGCCTAGGATGGGGGATCGTCAAAGGACGGCTTCGTTGAGTTCACCACGGTCTGATCAGACGGTCGATGGAGGCGGGTCGCGTTCGCTCGATGCGACCGCAGCCACGCCGCGGGTTGAAGCCCAAAACAAGAATCGGCTTCGTGACTATCTCAATGCCCGGCAGAATCCGCAGTCGCAGCCGAGCGCGGCCGGCGAGCCGGCCAGGAACATCGCGACGAAAGACCAGACGTTACGCACGAACCAAGCCGCGCCAGCTCCGCGGCGCACGCCAACGCGCGGCAACCCACCCGCGCGAGACGGCAGCCGGAGCCCGCGACACCATGTGGTCGTGGCCGGCGACACGCTGACGCGGATCGCAGGGAAATACTACGGCTCGCAGTCGCGAAAGGTGATCGAAGCCGTCTTTGGCGCGAATCGCGCGATCCTGTCGGACGCGGACCACCTCTCGCTCGGTATGAAGATCACGCTGCCCCGTATGGACGGGGTTGATTCTTCCACCACGAGACCGCTCGGCGCCGGCGGCGTCCGGCCGGCGGATCGATCGACAAAGAGCAAGCCGCGAGGGACGATCAAAAAAGCCTCGCCCACCTGGTATCAGATTCAGAAGCACGACCGCTATGTCAGCATCGCCCGAGTGCAGCTGGGGGACGGATCGCGCTGGCAAGAGATTCACGAACTCAACAAGGATCGATTTCCCGATCCCGGACAGATTCAGT
>JADFRH010000042.1 GCA_022561415.1 Planctomycetota bacterium | reverse complement strand
TGGGGAACTGGTCGTTCGGCGACTACTTCAAGAAGGAGGCCATCGAGTGGGCCTGGGAGCTGCTGACCGAGGTCTGGGGCATCGATAAGGATCGCCTCCACGCGACCTACTTCGAGGGTAACGAGGCCGAGGGGCTCGAGCCCGACACCGAGGCGGCCGAGCTCTGGAAAACCGTTACCGACATCGACCCGACGCACATCCACCCCGGCAACAAGAAGGACAACTTCTGGGAGATGGGCGACGTCGGTCCGTGCGGGCCGTGTAGCGAAATCCACGTCGACCTGACGGCTGACAAGTCCGGGGCGTCGCTGGTCAACGCGGGCGACCCGCGCGTGATCGAGCTGTGGAACCTGGTGTTCATTCAGTTCAGTCGCGATGCCAAAGGGAAACTCGCGCCGCTGCCGGCCAAGCACGTCGACACCGGCCTGGGCTTCGAGCGGCTGTGCGGCATGTTGCACGCCATGCAGCGCGGTGACATCGGCCGGGCCAGCAACTACGACACCGATGTCTTCGGGCCGATCTTCGACGCGATTCGCAAGCGGACCGGTGCGCCGGTGTATGCAGGGACACTGCCCAAGGAGGGGACAAAGGGACAAAGGGACGAAGGGACGGAGGAGGGAAGGGACACAGGGACGGAGGCACGTGGGGACGCAGGGGATTCACTTCGTCCCTTTGTCCCTTCGTCCCTAAGTCCCTCTCAAATCATGGTTGATGTCTCATATCGGGTGATTGCGGATCATGTTCGTTGTCTAACGTTTGCGCTGACCGATGGGGCCGTGCCTGACAACTCCGACATCGGCTCGACCTTGAGAAACATCTTGCGCCGCGCGGTCCGCTATGGACGGCAATACATGGACATGCACGAGCCCTTCTTGTGCGACCTGGTTGAACCGCTGGTCGATCACATGGGGGACGCGTTTCCTGAACTGAAATCCTCGGCGTTCTACGGCAACAAGAACATCGCTCGAATCGCAGGAATTATTCGCAATGAGGAGGAGTCGTTCTTCAAGACCCTGGATCGCGGCATAGAAATGCTGAACGGGGAAATCTTCCACTTGCTATGCAAAGCTGTTCCACGCATGGATGTCGACGAAATAGAGATTCACGATCGTGACTGTAACGTATCTGAAACTAACTCCTTCCGTCCTGATTCGCTAGGTTCCGCCGAAGTGCGGCGATACCGAATTGTGGTTCAAGATCCCGCGACCTTCGATCTCTCCGCGTTGTTTGAATCTGTGCCAGAGATTTCCGGCGCAACGGCATTCGAACTCCATGATACGTATGGATTTCCGATCGACCTGACTCAAATCATGGCCTCCGAACGCGGACTCAAGGTGGACATCGCTGAATACGAACGGCTAATGGATCAAGCACGAGAGCGCGCGCGGCAAAAACGGAATACGGCTGTGGTCAGCGAGCTGCTCGACATCCCCAAGGAGTATCTGGATAAGGAAACTGACGATCAATTGAAATATGCGAGCGCTTCGATCAGAGCTAAGTTCCTCTACTCGGTGGCAATGGCCGTTAGCGGAACAGATCTTTGGACACATAAAGGCCTGCTCGGTCTTGTATTCGACCGCACGTGTTTTTATGCGGAACAGGGTGGACAGGTCGGCGACCGAGGTGTCATTCAGTTCTCCTCAGCACCTGATCTTGCCGTAAAGGCAACTCTGCGGTCCGGCAGTAAAGTAATTCATCTCGTTGATCCAATGCCTTTGGTAAGATCTGAAACCCCATTGAAAAAAGGTGAAGACGCGCAACTCATTGTCGATACTGAGAATAGGCGCCCAACCGAGCAAAATCACACGTCCACGCATCTACTTAACTGGGCGCTGCGCGAAGTTCTGGAGTTCCGAGGTGGTGGAGATAAAGTCAATCAACGGGGATCGCTGGTTGATCCGGAGAAGACGCGGTTTGATTTTTCGCATAACAGGCCGCTGACCGAAGACGAGCTTTCGCGCATCGAAACGCTGGTGCAGAAGCAGGTCGACGAGAAGCATCGTGTATATACCACAGAGGTCGAGAAGAAGTCGGCGGACGAGATCAACACGCTTCGCGCCGTATTTGGAGAGAATTACCCCGATACCGTTCGTGTCGTCTCGATCGGCGCTCCCATCACGGAAGAGGACGCGCAGAAGACCGGCGCGTCCGACTGGCTGCTGCGCTCGCCCAAGAGCTCTGAATGGATGAAGTACTCCGTCGAGTTCTGCGGCGGGACGCATGTTAAGAACACGTCGGAGATCGGCGCGTTCGTGCTTACGCATGAAGAGGGCGTGGCCAAGGGGGTTCGGCGCGTTGTGGGGATCAGTGGGGAGGCGGCGAGGAAGGCGATCGAGCTTGGCAAACTACTTCTTGTAGAAGCGAGCGCGCTGGCAGAAAACGAGGGGGACACAGGGACGAAGGGACGTAGGGACGTAGGGAATTCAACCGTCGACCTCTCGGCCGCGCTGTCGGCGTTTCAGCAAAAGGTCGCCGACGCGACGATTCCGGTTCTTGTTCGGCACGAGCTGCAGGCCCGAATCGTTGAGCTCCAGAAACTTGTCAAGCAGCAGCAGAAGCAATCGGCCAGCGCTTCCGGTGAGGCCGTGATGGATTGCGTTAGAAAGCTGTTCGAAAATGCCGCGACCATCGGCGGAGTCAAGGTCGTCGTCGGTGAGGTTCCCTCGGCCCCGACCGACAAGCTTCGCGGCGCGATCGATTGGGTGCGCAACAAGACGGAAGCGTCGGCCGTGCTCCTCGCCGGCGTGACGGGCGACCGCGTCACGCTGATCGCGGGCATGAGCAAAGCGGTCGTCGCCAAGGGCGTCAAGGCCGGCGACCTTATCAAAGAGATCGCGCCCCTGGTCGGCGGCAAGGGCGGCGGTCGACCCGACATGGCACAAGGCGGCGGCACCGATCCGAGCGGCGTCAACGCCGCAATCGAACATGCCGTGCAATGGCTGGCCGGAAGGCTTGGCTGAGATCACATGCGAGCCGTCGTTCAACGCGTGAGCCGGGCCTCGGTGGAAATCAACGATGGTCGATCCGAGAGCATCGGGCAAGGACTGCTGATCTACTTGGGGGTCGCGCGGGACGACGACAACACGGATACCGCCTACCTTGTCGACAAGATCCGCCACCTCCGAATCTTTTCCGACGAAAACGGCAAGCAGAACCTCGATATTCACCAGGCGGGCGGGGAAGAGGGCAAGCCGGCTCTGCCGGTTCTCGTTGTCAGCGCGTTTACGGTGCAGGCCGACGCACGAAAGGGTCGGCGCCCATCCTTCGAGGCGGTCGCGCGCGGGGAGAAGGCCGAGGCACTGTACGAGAAGTTCTGCTCCGCCCTGCGAGACACCGGCCTCTGCGTCAAAACCGGATCGTTCGGGAGTTACATGAGCGTCAAGTGCGACAACGACGGTCCCATCTGCATCCTGCTCGATTCGCGCCGTACTTTCTAGCGCATAGATTCACGTGAACCGGCGCCTCGGCGGTGCCCCGCTCCCTTACAGTCGCGGCTCGGAAAAGCTGGGCAGCTGTCGAGCATTCCGTGGACGAAACGGTTATCCGGACGTGCGGAATTCGTTTCACGAAGTCTGCCATAGTCCGGTAAGCCAGTGTCCGATATACGAGCGGTTGCGCGCGGTTTCCTGCGTTCGGCGGGGAGAGTGTGTGCGGTTTGACGCATAGTAACGAGGCATGAGCATGACGGTGGGCGAAACGGAATATCGGACGAGTCAGCACCCCACCAGACGAGACAACATCGTCGTCTGCGAGCTGGACGGCGAGGCCGTGCTCTACGATGAGCGGTCGGGGGCCGTACACCGGTTCAACGAAACGGCCCTGACGGTGTGGAAGGCGTGTGACGGGTCGCGCAGCGCGCCTGCGATCGCCCGGATCATCGCTGGCAGATACGCGCTCGACTCGAATAGGGCCCGGACCGAAGTTGATAACGTCATCCGCAAACTGACAGCCAAGGGCTTGCTACTCGAAGCCTCCGGCGCCGGCGATCTGCAACGCGACGTTCGATCGGAAGTGGACCCACCGGCTCAAGATCCTTCGCAAAAACCAAACGACGACGAAGGAGAGAGTCGGTCCGCGTCAAGGCTGCCCTCGCGCCGTGAGTTGCTTCGCGGCGGCACGGCCAAGCTCATTTACACCGCCCCGTTGATCTCGACGTTCTTTGCGTCGGGCGCATGCGCTAGCGGACCCAGCGCCAGCGCCGCGTTCGGTGCGGGCGGATGCAAGACCGTTGGCTATTCGTGCGCCGCCCCACCCGATTGCTGCGTTTTTCCTGGCGACGGACTGTGTAGCGCCGGGTCGTGCTGTGGATTCAATGGAGTAGCCTGTGACAGCGATGCCGACTGCTGCACCCCACGCACGTGCGATCTAGGGAGTTGTAGCACCTAATAGCAATCGCGTTGCTCAGACATCGTAATCGGCAGTGAACTCCCTTTTACGCCGGCTGCGTACCGCATGACAGAGCGACTTTCGCAATGACCATCCGATCCCATCATTTCTCCCTCGGCGGGATAAGCGTCTCGCTCTCCAGCGATTGCCGCTCGTTCGTGGATGAGTACCGCTCGCTCTACGAGCCCTATCGCCGTGCCACCGCCCCCAACGACGCGATCGAAATTCGGATCGAGGCGCATCATCGCTTTCCCTGGCGACGCGGACCCTTCCTCATCCACAGCGAGGGCGAAGAGGGATTCGAGGTTCGGCGCCGCTTCGAAGTGCTGCCGCATCTGGAGTGGATCATCAACTGGCAGATTATCAAGAAGCGGGCCGACTACGTTCAACTGCACGCCTCGACGCTGACCTCGCCGGAAGGCGCTCTGCTTCTCCCCGGCGATCCCGGCGCCGGAAAAACAACACTGACGGCCGGCCTGCTCACGCGCGGCTGGTCGTACCTGTGCGACGAGTTCGCCCTGATCAATCCGCGAACGCGCGAGATTCATCCGTATCCGCGGGCGCTGTGCATCAAGGAGCCGTCGTTCTCGGTGATCGACCGGCTCGGGCTGCCGCTGTGTCGCAAGACGCCCTACCACAAGCCCACCAAGGGTCGCGTCGCATTCTTGAATCCGCTGGACGTTCGCCCGGACATCGTCGGCGCGCCATCGCCGATACGCTGGGTGGTATTTCCCAACTATGTCGCCGGCGCGACGCCGGCGCTCGAACCGATTTCGAGATCACAGGCTGCGTTTCAGCTTCTGCGCCAGTGTTTCAACTTCAAGGCGTACAGAGGTCGGGCTCTGGAGATACTGACCGACGTCGTACGCGATGCCGAGTGTTTTCACCTCACCTCCGGCGAGATTCACGCCACCTGTGATCTGATCCAGAACCTCGTCGCCGTTCGCCCCGCGCCGAAGGTCTGCGCCTAACGCGGACCCTAAAAGGCAGTGCGGCTCCCGCTCGTCACCCGTAGCAACTGACACCCCCGCGCGACGATTGACGAAACGACGGTTATGGGGACGTTGCGGTTTTTCGGACCGCAGCCTATCGGACGCGGGTCGGCACGTCCGAGTATGGACATTCCCATAAAGACTTCAATCGGGAGACGCCAGCGGAAGTGCCACATATATGGCACTCGCGTTTCGCATATCGGAACTTCGCGGACCGTCCATTCCCGGACGACGCCATAGTCCGCGTATTCATTGTCCGATACTCAATCGCCAACGAAATGTTGTCGAGCTTGGACGGGTGAGCGATAGAACCGCCGGCTGGTGAACCACGAGACGCGATCATGACCTCGGACACTGCGGACCCACGGGCGCCGATTCTACCAACCAAACGACACGAGGTCGTTTTTCACGAACTGAACGGCGGATGCTTCATTCGTACACACGAGGAGGGGCCGTGTGATTCACGAAGCTAAACGAGAAACGGCGTCAGAGACGGACACCGAGCTTGATGCCACGTTCGGCTTTGGCCGCCGCTCCAACGAACCATTCGAAATGGACGGTCGAGCTTCAGACGCAAGCACCGGCGGTCCGCCGAATGAGCGACCTCGTATCGTCCGCGCCCGCAACCTTCGGATGATGCGCGTTCTGGAGCGAATTGCAGCGAAGTTTAACGAAGCCGGCGTCCCGCTTATGGTGCTCAAGGGTGCGGCCCTTCACCTGACACTCTATGAACAGCCTGACGACCGGGCCATGGCGGATCTCGATTTGATGATCCGACCGGATGATGTTGACCAAGCGTCCCATCTTCTCGAACAGCTTGGTGGTCTTCGGGGCGAGCCACTGGTTCGCGACGACTTTTTCCCTCGCTTCCATTACGAAATCGAATACACACTCGGGAACATCTACCCCGTCAGGATCGATCTGCACGTGCGACCGTTTCGCCCTCTCAGATATGCACGACTCGTTCCACCCGATGCCCTGTGGGATCGTGCGGAAGGTGTCTCGATCGGCCGAGCGAAAATCCTCGTACCTTCGCCGGACGACATGCTCCTGCACCTCGCCGTCCACGCGGCGGTGCATGGTTTCTCCGATCAAAAGTGGCCTGCCGACATCAAACGATGGGTGGACCTGCACGATACCCGAATCAACTGGGACCGGTTCCTTACGACCGTGGAACATTGGCACCTGGCGCTGCCCGCGCGACAGGCGTTTCACCGTGTGGAGGGCGAGTTCGGCCGGACCTTCCCACCACGGGTGTTGCAGCACCTTTCGAAGATTCGGACAAGCCGGCGTGACCGGCTGGCGCTATGGCAAGCGCCGCGCGACGCCGCCCACCCCGTGACCCATGTGGCCGTAAACGCTGTATGCGCGCCCGGACTGCGTTTTGTCTTCGCGTATCTTTGGGCCGTGCTCGTTCCGGATCGGGCGCACATGGCCGACTGGTATCAACGGCGCCATTGGGGCTGGTTGCCCTGCGCGCATCTGCTGCGGCTCCTCGGGCCGGTCTCGAAGTGGACCCCGCGACTGTGGGCATGGTTTACGAAGATAGAAACCAAAAAGAGCCCGACCCACGGAATCGGCGTCTTCGTCACCCGAGACATCAGGGTCGGCGAGGTAGTCGCACGCTACCACGGCAGGGCCGTGGAGCGATGTGGCATGTATGTCGTTCCTCATCAGGGTCCGTCCGGCGAAAAACAGCGATACGAACTCACCGGAAAGCTCCGGTTTCTAAACCATTCCTGCCATCCGAACGCCGAGCTTTCGGGCTTTCAACTGGTTGCGCTCAAGCCCATCCGCACCGGGCAGGAGATCAGCATCGACTACGGCCACGGTACGTGTGGCTGCAAGCGAAACGAGCAGGGGCAACAACAAATTCCCTCGGCGGCGGAGCCGATCGCCGAGGTTGCGCTAGTCGAGGACGGTTCTTTGGAACGGAAGACAAGAGGGCGAAGCACGGGCACAACGCGATCGCCCTTGGCGCGCGATCGGGAGCGAACCGCGACGACGCGCCGGGGGTTCATCCACGGCGTGGCCCGGAAAGCGCTCTACGTGACGCCGGTGGTCATGACCCTGTCCGCTCAGCGGGCACGGGCGGGGTCCGCCGCGGATTTCGACTCGGGCTGCGGGGAAGGCGGATCGCCATGCACGGTGAACGCAGACTGCTGCGAGCCCAGGACCTGCGATGGCAGTGATTGCTGTGGCGCGGCTGGAGAGATGTGCAACATGGACATGGCTTGCTGTAGTAACTCATGCGACATGGTCGCGATGGCGTGTGATTGAGTTTGGTAAGTTTCAAGACGCGGATCGGATGTGACATGCGTGCAAGAGTCCACCACACGCATGCTGTAGCAGAACACCCCAGCGGCTGACAACAGTGACCAGAATCAAACGCCATCCCGTCATGCTCCTGGCCTGCGTGCTGGTTCTTAGCGGGGCCGGAGCATGGGTCAGTGGTGAGTTGGTCAAAGAGCACGCCGGCCGGAGGATCTCAGGCGGCGTGCGGATCGGTCTTTTTGCACGAGTGTGCGAGGCGGCTCACGGAGAAGGCCTTAACTGCGCATCCGCGGCCAGAGGCGCCTGGAGCACATTGAAGATTCCGATCCCCGTATCGTCGAGCGATCTGACAATCGGTGTGCATACGGTGTTCATGCCGGTCGCGTTTCTGGGGCTGGGCTATTTCGTCTTCATGGCCGTTTGGTTTGTGTTCATCGGACGTCCGCGATTGTTCGGGTACTGGTGGCACCGACTTCCGCTGGGCGTGGGACTGTGCGGCCTTGCGCTCTCGCTGTTCTACCTCGGCGTGATGGCGACCGGCTCGGCGCCATGGTGCGTGTGGTGTCTGGCTGTTCATGTGATCAACTTGCTGATGGTTCTGGCAATCTGGCGCTTGGGCGTCGGCCGGCGCCTTCCCGAGTGGGCGCCCGGCGTTGCACGCTTGGGCCGCGAACGGGTGAAAATAGCGCGAGCGACGACCACCTTTCGGCAGGCGACGACCGCCATCGCATTTTCACTGGTTCTGATCTCCGGTCTGTGGGCCTATCGTCGAGAGACCCTGGTCTTCCGAAACGGGCTACGACCCCTGCTGCGCTACAAGCATGTCGTGACGTCTCTTCAGCAAGACCCGGAGTTTCTGTTGCGCGAGTTTCACGCCCAACCGCAACACGAGATCCCATTGCGCTCGGGAGAACCAGGGGACATCGGTCAAGCACAACTGGCTTTGTTCACGGATTTTGAATGTCACACGTGCTACATCAACGCTGTCGCGGTGCGAGAGAAGATTATAGGGGCTTTCGCGGGAGACCTTACGGTTTTGGTCCGCCACTACCCGCTCGATAGCGCGTGCAACCCGAACGTACACGAAGCACTCCGCCCAAACGCATGCCAAGCAGCATACGCAGCGGAGGCTGCCAGGCTTCAAGGCGGCGACAAAGCCTTTGGGCAGATGTACGCATTGCTCTTCAAGAACCGCAAAGCGCTGGGACACGAGTTGTACCGAGACCTTGCAGCGCAGATTGGCCTCGACGCCGACCGTCTCGAAGATGACATGAAGAGTGATCTTGTCCGAAGAATCGTCCAATCGGACATCAGGCTGGCCGAGAATCTGGGTGTGACCCGTACGCCAACGATGCTTCTGAACGGCCGGCATATTCCCAAACTGTGCCACGTGCCCGTCTTCTGGAAGGCTTTCGCGGATAAATGGACTCGTTCGGCACAACTTGAGGTCGGCGCGGGCAGCGGGACTCGCGATGTCTTCGCTGCGTCTGAAGCCGTTTCGAGCAGGCAGGAATGACATCCATGCGAAGAATGCCTGAAGAACATTGGACGGCGCAGGACGTGTTCATCCCGCCACCACGACGGAAAGACCTCCTCGTGGAAATCCTGGATGAAGAGGCCATTCTGTACGACCCCGCGACCGCGCAAACGCATCGGCTGAGTCGGAGCGCGCTGGATGTCTGGCAGCAGTGTGATAGTCGAAGAACAACGCTTGACATGGCACGCCGACAAACACAGATCTACGACGTTGACCAGGAAACGGCCCTCGATCACGTGGAGCAGCTTGTCGCCTTGTTCGCGGAAGCCGGACTACTTGACCTGAGAGACGAATCATGGTAAGGATCGACGACCGCTTTGCCGCTGATGGCGAGCGATTTGTACATCGCCGGATCGGAGAAATCGACGTCACCGTATCCGGCGACGCGGAAGACGTTCTGGATGATTTCGCGGCTTTGTACGGCGCCAACGAAACGGGCCACGGAACCGTCGGCTTATCGATTCGGATGGAGGTGCGCGTGTCGCGGCGCGCGGCGTTTGGGCGCAGCCGGTACACGATATTCGGCGATGGCAAGGAATTGTTCACTGATCGGCGAAGTGTTGATGTACTCCCCTACCTTGAATGGGGAATCAATTGGCGCGTCATGGAGAGATGCGCAGCGTATCTCCAGTTACACGCGGCGACGTTGTCGTTTGAAGGGCAGGGGGTCGTACTCGTGGGGAATTCCGGCGTCGGGAAGTCAACCCTCGCTGCGGGGTTGGTGTCGCGCGGTTGGACCTACCTGTCCGATGAATTCGCGATGATCCATCCGGACACGCTACGACTGCATCCATTTCCCAAGGCGATGTGTATCAAGGCGGGTTCCTTTGACGTGATCGAGCGGCTCAATCTTCCCTTGTGGAGACGTCGGCACTACGTCAAGGCGATCAAGGGTGCGGTGGGCTACGTTCGTCCCCAAGACTTCGCGCCCGGCGTGGTTCCGTCTCCTTGCCCGATCCGATTTGTGATCTTCCCGAAGTATGGAGACGGCGAACGGCCTAGGTTCTATCCAGTCTTGTCGGGCCACGCAGCGTTCAGCATGGCCGGACACGCACTCAACCGTCAGATGTTTGGAAAGCGGGCCGTCCCCATCCTAAGCGAGGTAGTTCGGAGGGCCGATTGCCTCGGTCTGGTGTCCGGCCCTATCAATGAAACCTGCGAACTCATCGAGTCCCTCTTCTCGCCTGCGCATTCTGGAGCGCGGTGACCGCATCAGATCATCCTGCCGGACGCCGTTCGCAACGCCGAGTGTTTGCACCTCACCTCCGGCGACATTCACGCCACCCGTGACCTGATTCAAGGCATGGTCGCCAACTCCCACGTCACCAAGCGGGCGTGTGCCTGAGCTGACAACGCGCAGCGGACCAACGGTTCATGTTCTCTCGACCACGACGTAGCGCCCGCGCGAATCGCGAATTGCGGTCCCTTTGCCGTTCGTTCTAGGACCCCCTTTGCTTCGTGACGCGACCTGGTTTACGATCCTCCGCGCCGCGGGGACCGTTCGGTACGCGGCCAGAGGTTCAGAGTCGAATTGAGTTGACCATGGCGCTTGGCTCCGACACACAAATCGGTCCATATAAGATCGTTGCGCCCATCGGCAAAGGCGGCATGGGCGAGGTCTATCGCGCTCGCGACACGAAGCTCGACCGCGACGTAGCGATCAAAGTCCTTCGTGAGGAACTTGCGAACGACGATGAACGCCTAGCCCGGTTCGAGCGGGAAGCGAAACTCCTCGCATCGTTGAACCATCCGAACATCGCTTCCATCTACGGATTAGAGCACTCGGAGAACACGCACTATCTCGTTCTCGAGCTTGTGCATGTTGCCGCGGAAATCCGTCGTCCAGCCCCGTCGATTGCCGATTAGGTTATGGTCGTTCGTGCGCGCCTTGCCCTGCGGCCAGCACAGCGGATAGGCGTTGACCTGCTCGATGCGAGTGATGCGCTTCATCGGCGCTC
>JADFRH010000041.1:10813-11227 GCA_022561415.1 Planctomycetota bacterium | reverse complement strand
CGCCGCGCCGCGTGATGGAGCGGATCAACGGCGTGCAATCACGCACGGGTTGTGCGTCCGCAATCGTTTGATAGTCCCCGGCCCACTCGACGACTAGCGGATTCCCAGCAACGCGAGCCACCTCGGTGCGAAAGCTGCGCACGCGCGGATCCGTCGCACAGAATCGACGGACAGCAATAACGGCTTCGAGGCGCTGGTCGAACGATCCTCGTCCGGTGACGCCATACAGGGGAGTGAATTCAGCCAGCAGCGCGCGATTGGCGGGTTGGCTCGCGGCGTCTATCTCCAGTTTGTTACATAAGCTCGCGTTTTGACAACGCGTAACGCACAGCGTCGCAAGGGCGTCGACATTACCGCGCTCGTGGATCGGGTTTCGCAGCCCGAGCCGCTCCAGAGCATTGCCTTGCGCGCGGA
>JADFRH010000041.1:0-10803 GCA_022561415.1 Planctomycetota bacterium | reverse complement strand
CCCTCGACAAACGCGTGGAATCCTCTCTCATCGGATTCCGGCATGAGATGGGTGGCCTCCGTCACGAGGTCCGCGCCTTCCGGAACGAGATCGACAGGGGATTCGCCAAGACGGACGACTCGATCAAGCAGCTCCGACACGGTTTGCTCGTAGGCAGTTCCGTCGGGGTCAAGAAGAGTGTTGTCGATGTCGAACGCGACGACTACATCAGTCAGGTCGCCGGGGCGTCGCTCGGTCTGGTCCTCGTGCACCACCGCCGTCAGGTGTTAGCGCCGATCAACGCGCGAATATCCTTAACCATGCGAACGGTAGTTGCGCGCAGCTCAGCCTTGCGTTTGATCAGTTCGTCTCTTGCGGGATGCCCTGAGAAGAGCTGTACATGAAAGCGAAGTGCGTTGGAGGTTCCTGAGGGACGGATGGTCAGGTGAGATCGACGCTCGTCATCGAAGAAGAACCGATAGCCCTCGTCGGGGAATCCCTTCCAGTTGATCGCGTCGTACTTGCCGGTTCGATACGCGGTGGCACCGGAAACTTTCAGCCCACCGAGCACCGGCGGTGAGGAATCGACCTCGGCCAGCATCGCTTCCACCCGGTCGAGAATGCCTCGCTTCTTGGTGTAACCGGCCAACCCTTCGTACTCGCCGTCGAGCGGGTCCGGCTCGTAGTGTGTGGCGTAGAGCCCGATGTCGGGATCGAGGAAGAGTTTTTCGTCGATCAGATCGAGCATGGTCTTGCCCTGCTCCTTGCCATACGCCGCCAGCTCCGCCACCAGGGCGGCCGCAAATGCGCCGTCCTTGTCGCGCACGTGCCCCCCCTCGCCGAGCGATCGCCCATCGGGCGGCACGCCTCCCAGAAGTGAAAAACCGTTGCTCTGCTCGAGCGCCGCAATGTTGAAGCACCGACGCGTATCACCCATCCCCTCCCAGGAATGGATTGTCCGATTGCAGACGGCATCATCCCGGTTGCGCCGACCTTCCGCATACACCGGCAGCTTGCCGCCCTCGGTGATGCCCTTGGTGTCGTTGCCCTGGTGCAGATCCCAGACCGCGCGCGTAGCGGCCGCTAGCTGCGCAAAGCCGACCCAGGTCTTGAGCACGCCGATCCCGAACTTGCGAGCGATGCAGGTCAGCACGTCGGTCGTCGTGTGCGACAGCACGATGAACTGCCGACCCGCCTCGCGTACGCAGCCGAACTGCTCGACTTCGTAGTCGAGCCGGTACCAAAGAATGAGGCTCCACACATCGTCGGCCGCCAGCAGCGTGTAGTCGCGCAGCTCGCCGGTTCCCGGATGAGGATACGCTTTGCGCTGCGACTCGGGCAGATTCACAATGACGCCGCACCGGTCGGCGTCGGGGTCCGTGCCGATGATCAAGTCGGTGTCGGCCCAGGCGCCGGGGTATTCCTCCTTGAATGCCGTCACGGCGATGTCGGCCGCTCGCCAGTCGCCGGGGTCGGGCTGCTGCTCATGACCGGGATCGCTGCAGAACGCGGGGAACATCCCGTCGAGGGCGTCGAGTTTCATAATGCGCTTGACGTTGGAGAACCCGATCTCCTCCAGCAATCGCGGCACGGCCTTGCGCCCCGAGCCGTTGAAGGCCGAGAACCCGATGCACAGCGGGTGCTTGGCGCCCAGGATCATCTCCTTGCGCAGCATAAACGTCTTGATGTGATTGGCGTGCATCGTGTGCAGGTCGATGATTCGGTCTTCGCGCCCGGCATAGCCGTCGCCAACGTCTTCGAGCGGGTCAGCGAGCGGCATCCCGTCGAGGTCTCCGCCCTTGACGGTGCGCCTTTTTGCGCTCGGCTCGCCGCCCAGGAACCAGAGGTTTTCCTGCGGTGCGTCGGTGAATGAAATGGTCTTGATGTCGCCGAAGTCGACCTTGCGGATAAAGTTCTTGTATAAATCGGCGCGCTCGGCCGGGTCGAACTGCGAACCATTTTGGCACGACAGCTTGAAGCCGTTGTAGCGAAAGTCGTTGTGGCTGGCCGAGATGAAAATGCCGGCGTCTGCCTTCAGCGTCGGCACCGCATAGGTCACGCTCGGATAGAGACAGGCCTCGTCAAACAGAAAGACCGTGTAGTCGTACGCCAGAAACAAACTCGCGATGGCTCCGGCGAAATCCTGCCCACACACGCGGCTGTCGAAACCGATGACGACCCTCCGCAGGCGGGGCTTGCGCTGCAACCCGTACTTGGCCACGCCGGCCGAGGTAAGCAGGTAGATCACGTCGTTGATCGTGTTGGGGCCCTTGATGATCGACGCGTGGATGCCCTCCTTCTTGAGTTTCAATACGACGTCGCGGGTGGCCCCCATTTTCTCACGGATGCCGCCGGTGCCGAACGCCACGTCACGGGAGTAGGCATTGGTCAGTGCTTCCCACTGGCGCCCGGCGATCGCCTCGCGCAGACCGTCACGCAGGCCCGGCGAAATCGTGTCCAGTTCTTCCGCCAAAAGCCACTTGCGAAGGTTCGGAATCGTTTGGGCAACGGCGTCGTCGTAATAGGACCCCTCGATGCGACCAGCATCGCGCTGAGCTTGGAGATAGGCCGTGATTCCCGCGTCGGCGCGGTCGAGTAGGGCGTGATCTTGCGTGGTGGACACAACGGTCATTGCTTCTCCCGAATTACTTGGAGTGTGACGAGAAACCTGGCGCGGGGCCAGCATAGCCGGCTTGCCGGTCGGCCGATGCCGCCCCAGCTCATCCGCACGGCTCGACCGTATTATCGGAGCCCATGCGGGTCAACTGGACCGTGCCGCGTGACGTCTTCCGCTTGCGCTAAGGTACGCTGGGTCGTGGGTCATTTTACCCGGCCTTGAAAACGTGCGGTGGTGGCGGAAGACACCTGTGATGCTACGGCGGCATTGACAGACTTTTCTGCCAGCTGGCCGTGAAAACATCTCGAGATGTTGGTAGAGTTGGTGTTTTGCCACCGACAAGCAGCGTATCCCCGCCCGATGCGTCGGAAGCCGAATCGTTATGAGAACGTTCTCGATTGCGATACTGGTGATCGGATTGGCTCAAGCGCCGGCACGCAGCGGAGTCGTCATGTTTTCGCCTGAGAAGGCGACGGTCGATCTGGCCGCCGGTGACAGCACGCTGGTAAAGTTCGACGTGTTCATTTACGACCTTGAGGACGTTGGTGGCGCGTTCTGGGCTTACGCTATCCTGTTCGGCTCAGACGATGTGGCGTTCGTCTCTTTTGAATTCGATTACTGGTCCCCTTGCACCGACTACTGCAACTGGGTGATCCTCAACCCCGGTCTCGGCGTTTATGCGAATGAGTTACGGGCCCAGCAGTCTTTCTGGTATCCCATATCTGTTTTTTACCCCCCGTACTTGCTGGGCTCAATTGTGGTCGATGTCGCGGGTCTGAGGCCGGGAAACCATCAGATCATTGTCGACGGTCTCAATGACGGAAATCGATCATTCGTGGTGGGCGTGTCTTACAACGTCGGCACTCTGGCCGGCACTGCATCGATCAACATCGTTCCCGAGATAGACATCGACCCGTGTGGCGACGGGGTGCTCGACGCCGGCGAGGCCTGTGACGAAGGCTCATTCAACTCGGACACTAGACCCGATGCGTGTCGAACCGATTGCAGTCCGGCAACATGCGGGGACAACGTGAAGGACTCGATCGAGCAATGTGATGGCGCAGATCTCGGCGACTGCCCCGGATCGTGCGCCGGCGACTGCACGTGTCTCCCGGTGGAAATCCCGACCCTTTCCGCGTGGGGGGTCGCTGTTCTTACCCTGTCGCTCCTTGCGATTAGCCGATCCGGCAGATTTGCGCGACCTTGAAGGGGTGCGGTGCCACGTCAGGCACTTGCGGTCGCTGCGACTTCGGCATCGATCAGTTGGACCAGCGCGGAAGTCTCGAACGGCTTGCTCAAATAGCCCTGGAATCCGTCCTGAAGCAGGGCCTGACCCTGCGCATCACTCAGGTCGGTGGCCATGCCGATCAGACAGATCGCCCGGCAAGCCGGGTTCACCGGTGCGTGGTCGGGCAACGAGCGTATGAAACGCGCGATGACCTTCGGCGACACATCCGGCAGAGTTACGTCGACGAGAAAAACGTGCGGACGATGCTGCTCAACGATCGCCCCGGCCTCGATGGCGGAGGTGGCCGCCAGGACTTCGTACCCGTCCTTCTCGGTCAGGGTCGAGCGGATCGCCTCGCCGATCCCGGTTTCGCTGTCGAGAACTAACAGGCGCGTGTGGCCGCTCTCGAGACCGTTGAGTGGAATGTTGTGGCTGCGCATGAAGCGCACGAGCTGGTCGAGCGGGATGCGGCGGTCCTTGCTGCCGGGGATGCGATATCCGCGCAGATGCCCGCTGTCGAACCATTTCGACACGGTCCGCGGGGCCACATTGCAGATCTTGGCCACCTCGCCGGTTGTCAACACGTTCTTGACTTCGCGCATGTTGCACTCTTCCATCGAGCGATCGATCGCCGAGGGCTCCGGAGAGTTTATCGGTAGCTGATGTACCCAACTGAGCTAGTGCTCCAGGCGGGAACACATTGCGGGACCCCGGAGTACCGGTGCTTGACCATGCCACCCTCGACCGGATGGCGCCTATCCCCATGAGATGCAACGCATCCGCTAACGGGATACGTATTATTTCCGGGGCAGGGTAATGACTTGCCCGATTTGGAGCTTTGTCGGATCGTCGCCGACGAGTTTCTTGTTCATTAGGAACAGCTCGTTCCATCGCGTCGCGTCGCCCAGGACATCGCGTGCGATGCGATAGAAGCTGTCACCGCTCTTGACACGGTATTCGCGCGTCGCCGGGGTGGCCGGTCCTACGGCGGGCGGTTTGCCCTCGGTCGGTCGCGGTACGATGTTGACGATCTCACCGACGCGCAGTCGAGTCGGGTCGGCAAGTTGCTTGTTCCGGCTGATGAGAAACTCCGCAAACTGGGTACTGCCGTAATACTGTTTCGCCAACGACGCGATGGTGTCGCCCTCTTGAACACGATGGCGCTCGATCGCGGTGTCCATCCCGGTCGCCGGTGTCGCCGTCAGCGCGAGCTGTGACTTGGGTTGCTTGCGGCGGCCTTGAGCGAGCGTAGTCGTGGAACGGCGCCCGGTTCCCGTGTCGGCTACCGATTTCTCAGGCCGCGAGGTACGTCGATCACGCGTTGGTGTTGCGTTGACGGGTTGATTCCCTAACGGAGGGGCCGTCGAGTTTCGGCGCGATGCCGTTCGCGCCGACGGGTTCTGCACGCCGGACGATGCGGGTCTCGCGGATGGAGCCGCGGCGCGTTTTGAACCCGGTCTTGTCGTGCGGACAGGTTTGGGTTTGGCCGCGATGGGCGGGGTCTTTTCGCCGGTGCGCGCCAGCGTTGCAGGGTCGGAGCTGACCGGAATGGCGGATTCCCGGCGATCTTGAATCAGAAAATAAGTTCCGGCCACCGTAACAAACACCGTCGAAACGACGATTCCGAGTTTGACGTCCGGGCGCATGGTAGGGTTCCTTCCTTGGTTTTTCCGGTCTGAAAGGCACGTCGACCCGGTAGGCGTAACCGCAGAGTTGTCGGCGTCAAACCGCACCAAACGCCGCACCCTGCGCAGCGACCTCCCAGCCGCGTCGGTTCGATTGGGAGACTAATGCAGGTCCGGTAAGACGTCAAGCCCTCAGCCGTAACTCGTACTTCGTAACTCGTAATTCTCTCAGCTCAGGCGCCGACCGGCTGACCCGATTGGGAGTATCCTCCGCCCCGCAGCGTCTTGGCCAGTATCCACAAACCGATGACGGCCGTGAACCCGATCAACACGAGGCGGACCGTCTGTTGATCCCCCGTCGCGGCAAAGACGATCCCGATCATGGCCGCGGCGCCGATCACCGTCACGACGGCATGAAGCAGGCGAGGGCGGTAGAGCAGCGGCGTTGCGATACCGATCGAGCTGTAGGTGCCCACCACCACGCCGATGATCAGCGCGAAGCTGAAGCCGTGAACGCCCTTGCCCCCGAACACGTACAGAATAGCGACGACCAGGAACGTCGTGAGCGAGGTCAGCACCGTTCGCGAGAGCGTCTGGTTGATGCTGTTGTTGATGATGTTGGGATTGAGCGATTCGACGCGCCCCTTGTTCTCACGAATCCGATCGAACACCACGATGGTATCGTTGAGGCTGTACCCGATCACGGTCATGATCGCAGCGATCATGGGCAGATCGATACGAAGCGCCTCGATCATCAGTGCGCCGCCGATGAATGACTTGTAGACGAACTGCGTCAGGGCGACCAGCCCCAGCGTGATCGACACGTCGTGAACCAGCGCGACACTCGCGGCCAGGCCGTATTCCTTGGTGCCGAATCGAAGCCACAGATACGAGATGATGCCCGCCAGCGCCAGGACGATTGCGAACATAGCGCGGTTTCGCGTTTGCTTGGCGATCGGGGCCGCGAACTGGAGCACTTTCGAGAGCGATTTCTCCTGACCGAGCGCGACCTCGACCTGTTCGAGTTGCGTCTCCGCGAGCGACTCCGCCCACTGAATGGGATCCTCGTCGTACATCACCGCGTCGTCGTGAGCGAGAACCGCGAACCGCCTGTATCCGCTCTCCCCATTATCGAGTTTCGTCACGTTTCCGAGTGCGAAGATATGCGACTCGCGCCGGTGGTACTGCTCGAACTCGGGCAGCAGCCCGACCTCCCGGAGGCGCTTGTCGAACTCGGCAACCGCTATCGCCTGTTCCCGGTCGTCCAGCTCGACCACCACGGCTGAGCCGCCGCGAAAACGCCGAACGTCGAACGGGGCGTCTCCGCCGATCACATCGGAGAGAAAGTGATCTCCCGACTCCACAACGAAGTAGGGCTCCTGGGTCAACTCCGTGTCGACTACGGTCGTGAACGTAATGGCCCGCTGAACGGCCAGCTTGTTGCCAAAAGTCGCCAGAACCGCAACCTGGACCAGCTCGCGGTTGGTTTCCACCGTAGTGATCTCGAATGAGAAGCCGTCCTCCGCGTTCGGTGACAGCTCACCGACACTTTGCACCCGCGCGCCGGCGAGCCGGCCTGCGGCACCCCGCGCATATTCGGCCGCCTGATCTCTCGCCTGAGAGAAACTCGCCACCGTCAGCTGCCCGGCCTCACCCTCAAAGACGACCGAGCGCCCGGACGAACGAATTCCACCTCGCACGATCTTGTCTTCGATCGTGGTTCGCATGAGGACCGCGAGCTGATCACCGGTGAGGTCCGTCGAAGAGAGGATGAACTGGCCGGGGATCTCCCCCTCGGCCATGTCGGCCGCGAGGAGTCGATCGGCCGCCTGCCAGAGCCACGCGGTGGCGGATGCACTGTTTTCCTCGTCCGTAATGGCCGCTGTCATTTCCTCGTCCGTGATCAAGACCCCCGGTTTGAGGTCGATCTGCAGCATGGTGCCGCCGAGAAACTCGATGTCGTACATCGCTTGTGGCGCGGTGATACTGCGACCGATGAACAACCCAAGCCCGGCAACCACCGCGACGATCGAGACGGGCCAGAAAACGCGTCGCAGGGCAAGCCAATCGATCGACGTCTTACCGAGGATGCGCCGCATCGACAGATCCTTCAGCATCCCCTTGGCGATGAGCGTGTTGAAGATCAGCCGGGTAACGAACAGCGAGGTGAACATGCTCATCGCGATACCGATGCCGAGTGTGACGGCGAAGCCCTTCACTTCTTCGCTGCCCACGAAGCCGAGAATGACACACGTAAGCAGTGTCGTGACGTTGGCATCGACAATGGTTGAAAACGCCTTGTCGTAGCCGGCGTTCAGCGCGCGTTTGAACACAATGCCGCGATCGCGCTCCTCGCGAATACGCTCGAAAATCAGCACGTTGGCGTCGATTGCTATACCGACGGTCAGAATGAGCCCGGCGATTCCCGGCAGCGTGAAGGTCGCCTGCAACATCGCCATAATGGCCAGCACAAACAGCAGGTTGAGAGCCAGCGCGATGTTGGCGATGCCGCCGGCCGCGATCCCATAGTAGAACAGCACGAACAGGGCCACCGATCCGCATCCCCAGATCGCGGCCTGAATACCCTTGGTTCTGTTGGTTTTGCCGAGGCTGGGACCGATGGTGTTCTCCATCAGCGGCGTCTCGCGTAGCCGGGCCGGAAGCGAACCGGCCTCGAATATCCGCACGAGGTTTTGCACCTGTTCCGTGGTGAACGACCCGGTGATCTGACCCCATTCGGTGATACGACTGATGATGTTCGCGTGCGACATGGCCGTCTTGTCGAGCATGATGCACAGGCTGCGATTGATGTTGTTGGCGGTCAGATCGCCGAAGAACTGCCCGCCGCGCGGGTCCAACTGAAACGAAACGACGTTGCGCCCCGTCGACATGTCCACGTCGGGGTAGGCGCTCTTCAGCTTCCACGTCTGTTTCCCGCGGCGCTGAAGCAGGCCGTATTCCGGGTCGGAATGCGAGAGAACGTAATGCCGGCCGACGTATTCCTCGACGATCGGCTGTGACGGGTCGTTCTTTTGCGTTTCGAAGTCGCTGATCTTGTCGAGGCGCATGAAGCGGACGACGTCGTCGATCGGGAACCAGCCGTACCGATCCTCCGCCCGAGGACGCGGACCGAACTCCTTCAACTGGGTAACGTACCGATCGATCGGATGGCGCAGCTCCGGGCTGTCCGGGACATGGGTGAACGACGGCGAACTCGGATCGCGGTCCGCCAGAATACGAAACTCCAACACCCCCGCACCGCGCAGGCGGCGCTTCAGGTCGGACGGATCTTCGAGGTCCGCCTTGTTCGCGGCCCACGCCTCGTGCGCGGCCATGGCTTTGGTAATCAGCTTCCCGTCGGCGTCAGCCTCGGAGCCCTCGTCGAAACTCGCAAAATCGGTGCGAAGGTCGGCAACAGCCGCATCGCGCTTCGCACTGGCGGACAGTTCCAGCAGATCGGAAAGGCGCTCTACCGGGAAACAGGTCGCCATCAGATTGCCCATCGCCTTTTCATAGCGATTCTCAATCGCGGTGCGTCCGTCAGCCGGCGCTTCCGCATCCGCGCCGCTCAGCTCCGTGAAGGCCTTCAGCAGAGCAGTGATTAGTGGCTTGCGCTTCGAAACACCGTGTTGCAGCGCACCGGCAAGCGTCGCGCGATTGCCGCCCGCTGACTGAAGCGCGTGTTCAACGTCGTAGCGCGTGAAGTTCTTGGCGGCCAGCGCGTCCAGCGCACGTTCGTAGACCGCGCGACGCTCCAACGCCTCCTTCGGCGGACGCGGCATTCGGATTTCCAAGCGCGCGTTGCCCACGGGTCGCCATTCGAGATTGAGTTGACCGTTGGGATCGACGCGGTTCTTGAGAATATCCATGACGCGCGTGGAGAGGCCGGCCTGCTGGTCCGGGTCGAGCCCGGACGTGTCGATTTCATACAACAGGCGCGTCCCGCCGACCAAATCGATTCCGCCCTTGAGCTTCTCGCTCGGCGGCCAGAGCAGGGCGAGGGCCAAGACCACAAGCACAAGGACGAAAACCCATTTCGTTACACGGTTCGAGTCGTTCATCGGTTACACGGTTCTCCAAGCGGCGGCGCCGGGGCGCCGGTCAAGTTCTCAGTCGACAATCGGGTACTGTAGAGCAAAACACGTCCTGTGACATGCCTCTGCGGGGAACGGATCGCCGGGTCCGTCACGGGTGCCTGGTCGGGCCTCGTTGAACCATCGGTGCCTGGGGCGATCGGCCTCCATTTCGCCCACGGCCGACGGGCGTCCGCGCCGTAGGGCCGGGCCGACCCCGGCGAAACCCGCCCGGACGAGATGTCCATACTCGTCTCCCCACCTCGACGGCTTGCCGCCCCGTTCTCCTCGCTAGTTCCTGTGGCTGGCGGAAAGGGAATCTCGCACCGGACCCGGATCGAAAAAGCGGCGGCGGCCCAAGCCCGGATCGCTCCCGCGACCGTATCATCTACCCAGTTCCTCATCCGAGCCGCGGCGTGAACCACCCATTGTGTAGTGATCCCCCGCGCGTAGCAACGCGCCCGGCGAATAATTAAGTATCAAACCGAGAATAATTTCATGGAATCTCAGCACGATCGTCGTATACTGAGGGGGAGCGTCCAAAAAAGAAGATATCAGACATTTTTCGCGAGGACAGTGTGGAGAGAGGTCAGACCAAACCGCCTATGCAACGCGTGGAAGAACTCCAGATGTGCCTGTACCAACGAGGCATCCACCCGGAGCTGTTCAATATCCGCAAGGTCAAACGGGTGGAGTAGAAACGCCGGGAGCAGCAGCCAAAGCCGGGTGAGCATGCCCCAGATAAAGAGCCCGGTTGACTCAATCTGCCTGCGGACAATATCTGGCATGCAACGCGGTATCGCGTATTAAGTCGCCAAGATTTTTGACCGACCCTGCGAAAGGAGAAGGGACAAGGCGATGGCGCTAGATGCCCATTTCACGGTACCCGGCATCGATGGGAATGACCGCGCCGGTTGTGCGCGACGCCGGATCGCCGCACAGGAACATAGCGCGTGGTCAGTACGACGGGCCGCTCCTGAGTATTTCCTGCATTTCATCCATGGCAGCCTGGAGCTTCTCGGGCGTCACCTTCTCCCCACTCTTGCACAGGCCGATGACAATCGACTCCCGCTCGTGTTCCCACCGAGCGAGCTCCGGGAGCCGGCTGGCCGCCTCGCGCGGAATGCTGATCACGCCGTGGCGGTCGGCGACGAGCAGATCGCCCGGATTGACGGTCAGGCCGCCCACGTCGACGGGTGTGTTCACCATCTCCGAATGGACGTAGGCGTGCGAGACGAGTACCTCCTTCGCCCAGTACGGAAACCCAAGCTCCCGCGACTC
>JADFRH010000040.1 GCA_022561415.1 Planctomycetota bacterium | reverse complement strand
TCCAAAAACTAACGAAGATGAAGATTCGGCAAGGGAACGATAAACACAATGAAACATCAGTTACATGTCGTCGAAGGTCCCGATGCCGGACGGACAATTGAACTCGTTGACGGGCAAACGTCGGTGATCGGCCGCGGCCGGACGCCCGTCAGCACCACTCGCGGGTTCACCGACGACGTTGAAAGCTTCGAGTTCTATCTGACCGACTTCGGCATCATGAAGAAGCGCACCTACGTCAACGGGATGGTCGACCACCACCCGCTCATCTTTCCGAACATCCTGCGCCAGGGCAACGCCACGCAGATTCGCGTGCCCATCGACGACACGCATACCAGGATCTTCTTCGTGCGCTTCACGCCGACCGAGGACGGCTCGCTGGCCGACCTGGCACGGCAGCCGAACAGCACGGTGTGGGATCGCGTGCGCAGCGACGGCGACGACTGCCTGGGTCGCAAGTGTCCGCACTACAGCCCATGCTTCTTTCAACGCGCTCGACGACGGGCGGCCGATGCGCAGCTATTGATTGTGAATCACGCACTGCTGTTTTCCGATCTCGCACTGAAGTCGCGAGGGGCCTCGTTCCTGCCGCCGTATGATTTTCTGATTCTCGACGAGGCCCACACGGTCGAGCGGGTGGCCGGCGATCATCTCGGTATCGGTGTCTCCAACCTGCAGATCAACCACCTCCTCAACACGCTGCACCACGAGAAGACCGGGCGCGGCATCTTGCACGCGCGAGAGGACCGCAACAGCGTCCGCGTAGTCGAGGAGGCCCGAAGGTCGATCGACGCCTATTTCAATGCGCTCACCACATGGTCGTTGGATCAAAACAACTTCAACGGCCGGCTGCGCGAGCCACCGCCTGTCGAACAGACGGTGTCGCCGGGCCTGCTGTCGGTTCGTGATCGATTGCGCGGTCTACGTGAGGAGCTGGACGACGAGGATGACCGGTTGGAGTACGCCGGGTTGATGGATCGATGCGCCGACCTGGCCGATCGCGTCGAGCATTGGCACACGCAGGAAAACGAGGACTGGGTTCACTGGATCACGACGCGCGAGGGGCCGCGCGGGCGTGTCACCCTGGCCGGCAGACCCATCGACATCGGACCGGAACTCAAACGCCTTCTGTTCGACAATCTCGACAGCACCGTACTCACCTCGGCCACACTGACCGTCGGCAGTGACGAGCCGTTCGCCTACATGCGCGGACGGCTCGGGCTTGACGAAACCCGGACGCTCGCGCTGGGATCACCGTTCGACTACCGCGAGCAGCTCAAGGTCTACGTCGAGGCCGGGTTGCCCGACCCCAGCGCGGGTGAGTCGTTCGTCTCGGGAGCGTGCGATGCAATCAAGAACTACGTCCTGCAAACTTCGGGCCGGGCGTTCGTGCTCTTTACCAGCTACAGCATGATGGATCGCTTTGCCGAGCGGCTTTCGGAGTTTTTCGACGAGCAAGACATGCCGCTGCTTGTGCAGGGCTCGGGCATGCCGCGCACGGCCATGCTCGACGAGTTCCGCGCGGTGCCGCGGAGCGTCCTGTTCGGCACGGACACCTTCTGGACCGGCGTCGACGTTCCCGGCGAGACGCTGAGTAACGTCATCATCGTCCGCCTGCCCTTCGCCGTGCCGAACGAGCCGATGGTGGAGGCGCGAATCGAGCGAATCCGCGAGGCCGGCGGTAACCCGTTCATGGAGTTTCAGCTTCCCGAGGCCGTGTTGAAGTTCCGACAGGGGATCGGCCGGCTGATTCGCACCCGCCGCGACAAGGGCATCGTGGTGATCCTCGACCCGCGCGTACGTACGAAACACTATGGCAAGGCGTTTCTGCGCGCGCTGCCCGACTGCGAAGTGACTGTTTGCACCTGACGCCCTTTCCGCCCCGCGCCCTCCCTCCTTCTTGCGGTCAGCCGAACCGCGTTCTTAGGCCCTGGAGGCGTGATTCGGCCGCAATCCACGGCATCTTCCTAAATGATCTTGCAGCGCTCGCTTTCGCGAGGTACACTTCACCCGTTGCCCTTGAGCGGGTTTCGGGCATAGCAGCCGCGCACCGCTTGGAACAACAGTGTAGCTTGCTTATGCGACCAAGTCGAGCGACCGCGGTTCATCGGAGGCTACCCATGTGGCGTCATGCTCGTATCGCTTCAGCGCTTGGTTCCTCGGTTTGCGTCTTTGCATTTCTTGCTGATCCCGCCACGGCCGGTGAACCGCCTACGTGCGATATGACGAAACTCACGTCCGAGCCCTCGGAAGAGGATGGCTTTGGATGGAGCGTAGGCTTGGCGACTCCCTTTGCCATCGTCGGTGCTGCAAACCGAAGTTGTACGAGTAGCGCCGATACATGTGGCGCAGCGTATATCTATCGCCTCGACGACGATATCTGGGAGCTGGATGCGACGATTGACGGCGAGTCGGTTAACGGTGGGGACGGGTTCGCGAATTCGGTTGCGCTTGATGGTGATACGGTCGTTGTAAGCGCGTCAGGCGAGGGGGACGTCGGCGAGGTGTCGATGGGTGGGTTCAGGAAGCCAGGCTCGCACTCGAGGATCCGGCTCCAGAGGGAATTTTTGGAAGGACGGTCTCGATAAGCGGGGATTTCATTGCGGTCGGGTGGGGAACTCCGAACAATTCGGCCGTCTTGGGATATGCATACGTGTATCGACGCGAGGGATCGACGTGGATACTTGATGGACAGGTCGGGCCGAGCGATCCGATGCCGGAGCATATCTTCGGTTCACCGGTCGTTATACGTGACGGCGTTCTCGTCGTGGGTGTGCACTTCGGCTTCGTCGATGACGTACGCACCGGTGCGGCCTACGTGTTTCGTCGCAGTGAAAGTGGGTGGACGCAGGAGGCGAAGCTTGTGGCCTCGGATGGCGCCCACGGTGATGACTTCGGCCGTAGCGTCGGCCTCTTCCAGGATACGATCGTAGTCGGTGCCCACGCTAAGTATGAAGGCTCCGCGGCTTTTACAGGTGCAGTATACGTTTACGAATACGACGGCGCGGGTTGGTTTGAGACCGCGAAACTTAGTGCCCCCATTCAAGTGACAGGCAGTTATTTCGGCACGAACGTCGCCGCAGGCGACGACGTGCTCCTGGTCACATGGGCTTCCCGCAGCCGCGTTCTTGTTTTTGAGCGAAATGGCGCTGGATGGATCGAAACGCGCAGGCTCTTCGGAGAAACTGATGTGCGCTGGAGGTTTGGACCTGACGTGGCCATCGACGGAGGGCGTGTACTCATAGGCAGTGTCGATCCGTATGCGGCATATATCATAGACGATTTTCGCGGCCCGGACTGTAACGAGAACGGCTTGCGAGACGATTGCGACCTTAATACGGGACTTAGCCACGATTGCAACGGGACCGGAGTTCTGGACGAGTGCGAGACGGACTGCAACGGGAACCTTTTCGCGGACGAGTGCGACATCGCTACCGGGTTCAGTTTCGACTGCAACGGAGACGGCGTTCCGGACGAATGCGGTACGGACTGCAACGCGAACGGGATCGAAGACGTGTGCGATATCGATACTGGGTTCAGCAACGACTGCAACGTCAACGGTGTTCCGGATTCGTGCGACCTGGAAGGTCCGACTAGCAACGACTGCAATGGCAACGGTGTTCCGGATGAGTGCGACACGGACTGCAACCGTAACAAATTGGCAGACGAGTGCGACCTTGCTAGCGGATTCAGCAACGACTGCAACGACAATGGCATTCCGGACGAATGCGACGGGGATTGCAATTTCAATCGCCTAGCCGATGAGTGCGACCTTGACTCCGGATTCAGCAGCGATTGTAACGCAAACGGTATTCCGGACGAGTGCGACGTTGATTGCAACCACAACGACATCCCCGACGAATGCGATATCGCAGATGGAACAAGTATCGATTGCGATGGAGACGGAGTCATCGACGACTGTGGTTGCCAGGAACCCGGCTGTAGCCTTGGACGCGACACCAGCGCGAACGGACCCCCCGACGACTGCTGCGAGCCATCCTCGCCCGCGCTGGGGGTATCGCTAACGGGCAGCGGTGGGCTGGCTTCGCCCGTGACGGCGAATCGGTTTCTGGTTTTCGAGGCCGGGGATGCTGATCTCACTCAGGCGCTTCGTGTCACGTTTGTCGATCTTCCACCGCCCTTCGACGTCTGGAACGGGACCACGATGTGGGTGGGGCCGCCGAGCGAGGTAACCGAAAGCAGCGGGCTCATCAACTCCATCCCGGACTTCACGAGTTTTCAGGCTGCCACGCTGACCTGTACTCCGTTCTATCGGGATTGGAGCACACTCGGGGAGCTGTATGTCTTTCACGAAGGGATCGTGCCCGACGGTGCATATCGAGTCGAGGTGGTTGTGCAGGGCTGCGACCAGCGCCGCGCGCAGAACTTTTCGGAGCCGCTGACCGTTCTTAATCCCAGACACGGCGATATCGTGACCGATCTCGGCGCAAGGCCCCCGAGCCTGCCGAGCGGAAGCGTGGACATCGTTGATGCGCTCGCCGTGCTGGGCAAGTTCGCAAACGCAGAGGGGAGCATCCGAAAAGCGCGCGCCGACTTGGAGCCGGGTTGCCTCGATCTGAAGATCAATGTCTCGGACGTGCTCGCGGCACTTCAAGGCTTCACCGGCGTGCCCTATTCGTTCCTACCGACGGCAGCCAACCCGTGGCGAATCAACCTGCACGAGTCCTTTACCGTAGTCGCCTGACACGCGAGCCCTGCCGCACCAAATCTTGGAAGAACGGTTGTAGTACCGTTAGGATACGAAGCAACAGGAAAGTCATCGTTGCGCATTGACGCTGGAATCCGTTTGCGTGATAAGGTCTCGCGAAACAACGATGAAAGCTGACGCCGCGACATCACCCGACGCGCGATGCCTCTCCTGTGGCTACCTCTTACGCGGACTGCCCGAGCCCGTTTGCCCGGAGTGCGCCCGAGCGTTCGATCCCGCGGACCCATCGACGTTTGACGCCGATCCGCGCAAGCATCGCCGCCGCCGTTTGCTGATTCGCATCGCGGCCGGTCTGGCCATCGCGGCACTTGCGGCCGGCCTTTTTCCTCGGGGTATCTTGAAGGCCGACGTGAAGTTCACCTGCTCGCGCTGTAACCGATTGGTAACCGTGACGCGTTGGCAGTTGAATCCGCCGTCGTGGATTTCATTTCCCTACCCGGGAATCAATTCTCGAGAGGACTCGGACGCGGGCATCGACACGCCAACCAAGAGGAGTTGTGACCATCGATACAAATTCGCGATCCGATCGGACCTACCGATCGGTGGGCGGGTTACGGGCGGTGGCTCGCTTGAACCGGGTGAGCTGACGACCGTCAATGACGTTCCGTTGTCGCTCGACACCGCGCCGCACGTGCTTCGCGCGCTGCTGAAACCGGGCAACAACGGCATCAGCGTCGGTCCCTGACGCACGCGGACCGGCGCGGTACGCCGAGTTGCCACGCCGAAAGGCACGCTGTACCCTATCGCAGTCCAAAACAATCATCTGCCAAGTTTCGTGCATCACGAAAGGAAGAAGCCATGACCGTGACCATCGCACCGCCCAAGGTGTCCCACAAGAAAATGCTGATCGGCGGAAAGTGGGTCGACAGCGTCTCCGGTAAAACGTTTGAGACCATCAACCCCGCCACCGGCGACACCATCTGTCAGATTGCCGAGGGCGACCAGGCCGACGTCGATCTCGCCGTCCAGGCCGCCCGCAAAGCGCTCGAGTCGAAACACTGGGCACGCCTGAGCGCCGCCCAGCGAGGCCGGCTCATCTACAAGCTGGCCGACCTGATCGAGGACAACACCGAGGAACTGGCCGCGCTCGAGACGCTCGACAACGGCAAGCCCATCCGCGACTCGCTCAACGTCGACCTCCCCACGGTCGTGGCCTGCTACCGCTACTACGCGGGCTGGGCCGACAAGATTCACGGCAAGGTGATTCCGGTCAACGGACCCTTCATGGCCTACACCCGCCACGAGCCGATCGGCGTGGTCGGGCAGATCATCCCGTGGAACTTCCCCTTACTCATGCAGTCGTGGAAGTGGGGGCCGGCGCTGGCGTGCGGATGCACCGTCATTCTCAAACCGGCCGAGCAGACGCCGCTTTCCGCGCTTCGCGTTGCCGAGCTGGCGCAGGAAGCCGGCTTCCCCGACGGCGTGATCAACGTGGTGCCCGGCTTCGGACCGACGGCCGGTGCTGCCATCGCGTCGCACCCCGACATCGACAAAGTCGCCTTCACCGGCAGCACCGAGGTCGGTCAGGAGATCATGAAGGCGGCCGCCGGCTCGAACCTCAAGCGCGTCACGCTCGAGCTGGGCGGCAAGAGCCCCAACATCATCTTCGCCGACGCCGACGTGGAGAAGGCCGCCAAGTTCGCCTACGGCGCGCTGTTTTTCAACATGGGTCAGTGCTGCTGCGCGGGGTCGCGTCTTTTCGTCGAGGACAAAGCCTACGACCAGGTGCTCGAGATCATCACCAAGTTCGCCAAGAGGCAGACCCTCGGCGATCCGTTCGACGAGAAAACCACGCAGGGTCCGCAGGTGTCTTTGGAGCAGTTCGACCGCATCCTCGGCTACATCGACACGGGCAAGAAGGAGGGGGCCACCTGCTCGACCGGCGGCAACAAGGTCGATCGCGCGGGCTACTTCATCGAGCCGACGGTGTTCGAGAACGTCAAGGACGACATGCGAATCGCCCAGGAAGAGATCTTCGGGCCGGTGCTGTGTACGCTGAAGTTCACCGACACCGACGATATCATTCAGCGCGGCAACAAGTCGATGTACGGACTGGCCGCCGCCGTCTGGACGCGCGACATCAACAAGGCGAATCGCATGGCCGCCGGGCTCAAGGCCGGCACGGTGTGGATCAACTGCTACAACGTCTTCGACGCGGCCGTCCCCTTCGGCGGCTTCAAGATGAGCGGCCTGGGCCGTGAACTCGGCGAATACGCTCTGCAAAACTACACCGAGGTCAAAGCGGTAGTCACGGCGCTAGGGAAGTAAGTGGATGGGTGACCCGATCGGATGATTGGTGGCCCACCTATTCATAGGTGGGGGAGCCGATGATACGGCCGCGCAAGATGGGCAAACGAGTAGTCCTACGAGTTCCTAGCGCGGAATTCCGTGCGTAAAATTACACTGCCGCACAATTCTGCCTAAGAAAGGGCGAGCTACGTCGTGATATGCGTAGAGAGTGGAGCCTCGTGTTCGGGCGCTTCTGCGGTACCTGGACGCATCCTCCGCGACATTCGACGGTATAAGATGGTTGGCCAGGAAACCGCAAGCACGCGCGTGCAGTGGAAGTCGCCGGCGGTGCTATTGCAGCGGAGTACGATGCGATGCCCCAAGTGAACTATCGCCGGTTGATTCTGATGCACCTGGGGTTGGCGTACACCTTGGGGTTTCCAAACGGTTCGTTCGCAGAACAAACGCCTGACCTGCGTCACAGCGTACAGCAAGCGGAGTCCGTCGATCGGCTTCCGAAACACGTCGTGGCCAAAGACGGCGAACTCGCGCTTTTCGCCGATTACAACGACGTTCGCGAGTACGGTATTGTCTTATACCTTGTGAATCGTACAGGTCATCGCATCGGATTTGCGGCGCAGGATGATGACCCATACGTTAGGCTCGATGCACTAAACAAGTCCGGGAAATGGGAACGCGCACAGAAACATTATTCCGCCACGTGTGGTAACAGCTACGATCATGTTCCCTCCCTAAGACCGGGAGAGTTCTTTCGATTTCTTGGTTACTATCCATCCAAAGGCAAGCCCTCGACGGTCCGCTACCGCATGTACCAAGAGTCCGTCTATATCCTTGACGACGACGCACCTGAACAGTCGTACTACGTGCGCAAGCAAGCGGAGGCGCTTCCTCTCGACTTGATAAGCAACGCGGGGCCAGGTCGTGCGGAACCTGCTGACATCGCCGCAGCACGGCGCGACTGGTTGGCGCTCAAGTTCGGGAGCTTCGGCGCCGTCCGAGATCTGGCCCTCGGCACCGACTGGGGGACATGGCTTGGTGCATCGCGCTTCCAAGCGGTTGAAGCGCTGCGCCGCTTTCCGGCAAGAGCTTCCGCGCCGGTACTCATGGCACTGATTGAGGATAGCGACAGGCGAGTACGTGGCGAGGCGATCAGAAGCCTGGGTATCATGGGAGTCCGGTATTCGCCTGCCGAGAAGCGTTTCAATGAGTTGTTGACCGGAAAGGACCTCGATCTGCGCGCTGCTGCGATTCGAGCCCTGTCGAACCGCACCATGAGTCGAGAAGTTATCCAATCCGTAAGGCGCTTGCTCGACCACAAGGATGCAAGAGTCCGCGGTGCCGCCTTGGTCGTGTTGGGAAAGGCCTGCACAGAGTTTCCGGAAGTGCATAAGATTCTGGTCGAGTACGGAAACGATCCCGATCCGGACTTGCAGCGTTTTCTTGAGAATGCACAACAACGAAAATTGGGTTGGTGTCAACTCAAAGAGGTCAAGGCGAATGACGGTCCGTGATCCACAGCCGTAGTCATTTCGAGCAGAACGCAGTAGGCTACGCGGCATCATGGTAGACACAGCCAACGCGCAAGATCGCCGTAGCGTTCGGTTCAATAGCGTCGAGGACGCACTGGCCGACGTGGACCGAATCGTGGCGGCCGACGAAGCTGGTACGCTGCGAAGCTGCGGCAACTGGACCGCGGGGCAGGCGTTTGGGCACGTGGCCGGCTGGATCAACTACGCGTACGAGGGCTTTCCGCTCAAGACTCCGTGGTTCATCCGCATCTTCCTGCGCATGAAGCTAAAGAAAATGCTGCGCGAGGGAATGCCGGCCGGCGTTCGCATTCCGAGGGTTGAGGGCGGCACGTGTGCCACCGACGCCATGAGTACCCAGGACGGCGCCCACCAGCTTCGCCAGGCGTTGACACGTTTGGCAAGCGACGAGCCGATCAAGTACGACAGCACCGCGTTCGGACCCATGCCAAACGAACAGCGCGTCGCCCTCAACCTCCGTCACGCGGAGCTGCACTTGAGTTTCCTGCACCCGTAGGCGGCTGCAAGATAACGGTAGTCGAGGGCTTGCCAGCGAAAACGCGCTGTTGCGCCCCCGCGTTTTTCGACGGGCAAAGCAGTTCCGCCGCCAATCGAGCGTCAAGGCTGAGACCACCGCCCAATTCTGTGGTATGCTGCTAGCGATACAACAAGAAGCGGCGGGAGCAACGTTGGCTCAGGTTTGATTCGGGAGCGTATTCGTCATGCAGATAAAGATCGAAAGTATCCGCCTTACGAACTTCAAGGCATTCAAGGATGTGCATATGCGGGATATGCCGCAAATGTGCGTGGTCGTTGGTGCGAACGGCGCGGGGAAATCGACGCTCTTTGATGTGTTTGGCTTCCTCCGCGATTCCTTGACCGACAACGTACAGGTTGCCTTGAGCAAGCGCGGTGGCTTCAAAGAAGTCAAGACACGAGACGAACGCGGACCTATCGAGATTGAACTGAAGTTTCGTTTCCCGATGACGACGGAGGCGACTCAAAAGAACCCTTTGGCGACGTACACTCTGGCCGTCAATGAGGAGAATGGGAAAGCCATTGTTGAGCGCGAAGAGCTTCGCTACCGTCGAGGGAGCCACGGGCAGCCTTGGAAGTTCCTGTCTTTTGCGGGTGGCGAAGGCGAGGCTGTTACCAATGAATTCGACGATGTTGACGATGAATCGAAACTCACGCGTGAAAAGCAGACGCTTGCGAATCCGAGCATTCTCGCCATAAAGGGGTTGGCCCAGTTCAAGCGGTACCCCGCGGTCATGGCGCTGGGGCAAATGATCGAAAACTGGCATGTCTCCGATTTTCATATCAGCGCGGCCAGGCGGCTTCCCGACGCTGGCTATGCGGAACACCTGTCAAGCGAGGGCGAGAATCTCGCCCTCGTTACGCAGTACCTTTACGAGCATCACCGAGATGTTTTCAACGACATCCTGAAGAAGCTGGCGACCCGTGTGCCCGGCATCTCAAAGGTCGAAGCCAAGACATCGGAAGAAGGCAGAGTCTTACTTCGGTTTCAGGACGGGGCGTTCAAGGATCCCTTTCTGGCCCGTTATGTGTCCGACGGCACCATCAAAATGTTCGCGTACTTGGTGCTTCTCTACGATCCAACTCCGCACCCACTGCTCTGCGTGGAAGAACCGGAGAATCAACTCTATCCAAAGCTCCTCTGGGAACTTGCCGAAGAATTCGACGCTTACGCAAAACGCGGAGGGCAGGTTCTTGTCTCAACTCATTCCCCCGACTTTCTCAACGCGGTCGAACTCGAGAACGTATTCTGGCTGGTCAAAGAACGCGGGATAACAAGTATCAGGCGAGCGAAAGACGACAAGCAAATCGCCGCGTTCATGGCAGAAGGCGACAAGATGGGGTACCTCTGGAAGCAAGGTTTCTTCGAGGGGGCGGATCCGCGATGAGGTCGCTCGTTGTGTTCACAGAGGAGGTGTCCGCCAAGGTGATGCTGGAGTCGCTGTTGCCACGACTCTTGCCGCAGGAGAAGTTTTCTTTCGTGTGTGTTGCATTTGAAGGCAAGCAGGACTTGGAAAAGCAATTGCCAATCAAACTGAGAGGCTGGAGGGCACCCGAAACTCGTTTCATCATTCTGCGCGACCAGGACAACGGCGATTGTAAGGCCATCAAGAAAACCCTCCTGGGAATTTGCACGGGAGCGAGAAAGTCATCACGCACTTTGGTACGTATCGTTTGCCGAGAACTGGAAAGTTGGTACATCGGAGACCTAAGAGCCGTGGAAACCGCTCTTGAGATCGATGGATTGAGCATTCTTCAGGAAAAGGAAAAATACCGAAAGCCCGATAGAATGAAGTGCCCATCGAAGGAACTGAAAAGGATGACGAAGAATCGCTACCAGAAGATCAGCGGATCCCGCCTTATCGGCGAGCATTTGAGCCTTGACAACTCGCGATCAAAGAGTTTCCACCATTTCATCAGCGGGGTCCGCATGGTCATGAACTGGAATGCGATGTAGAGACGCTTGAGAGCTGGACGCGAACGCGGATAGTGATTGGGAGCGATCGTCTACGTTCGCTGCCATTCAACCATATTGAGAAATGATAACAGTGCTCGTAAGTTCCGTTGCGTCGGCAGTTCGCGTGGCTGCGCGACGCTGGGCTACTCAATCCCGTTGTCCGCCAGCCAGCGTTCGGCGTCGATCGCGGCTTTGCAGCCCATGCCGGCTGCGGTGATCGCCTGGCGGTAGACGCTGTCGACGCAGTCGCCGGCCGCGAACACAGCTTCGATGCTGGTGGTCGATCGATAGGGGTCTGCCAGCTTGATG
>JADFRH010000039.1 GCA_022561415.1 Planctomycetota bacterium | reverse complement strand
AGTTCACCTGATTATACGCGCGCATCTTATCGATGCGAACGATGTGCCTGAAGTTCCAGGAAACGATGGCGTCCTCGCGAGCCACGGTTGCGGCGGCTACATGCGTGGCGTCGTCCACGAACCGTCGACTCACGATCCCGGCTGCCACGTAGCCGTCGCGCAGCTCGATGATGTCCGATGTCAGCTCCACCGGGACCACCGATGCCTCGGCCAAAGAGCGGAACAGCTCACGCACCTGCGAGAATGCTCGCGCATAGTGCCGAGGCTAAACCATCGTCCATAAATTGCGTTTTCCTCTAATCGCGCGTATCGTTGACTACAGCATACGCCCACATTGACGCCGAGAATCGGAGAACCTGCACGTGTGTACACTTAGAACCCGGTCCAGGCTGAACCGAATCTTACGCAGCATCGGCCTCTCTGTCGTTGCGTCATTGATTGCTGCCTACCTGGGCTACTATCTACTACGGCAAAATATCACGGCAGTTATCAGCAACGGTATCGAAATCCTCGCAATCGATGAGTCGCTCCTTCAACTCGAGAAACTCGCCCACTCGGTAAAAGGCAGTTCGACGACCACGCCTGCCTTCGGCGATTCCGAGATCAATGAGACCATGTCCACAATGCAGAAGAGGATTTCGGATCTCGTTTCACGATTCGACGAGCTTCTTGCGGGATACGAACAGGTTCCGCTCAAAGACACACCTGGACCAGGGTTGAAAGGTGACACTGTGAAGAATCCCAAGGCCGCGTTGCTTGAAGACTTGCGCCGTTTCCGCAACGAATTGTCGGCAATGATCCGACAAACCCGAGATTCTCAAGCAGTACTTGTTTCCGTTGCCCGTCAGAAGCACGCTACCGTTCTAGCGAGAATCCAGGATCAGCAAGACGAGTTGGAACAGCTTAGATCACAGATCGGTCAGATCGCTACGTCCCTGGGCGCGCGGTGCGCGACGATGACGGCGGTCCTAGAGAAATTCGTGGATTAGTTTTTCTGGTCTTTCTCGCTCGTCGACAGCCATTCGGAATAGTCCTCCGACGAAAAACGCGCGTAGGTCTTGAGCAATTCCTTGATCGACCGCCTCCGCGTCGTCCTGTCGATCAAGTTCAAGTCTTGGTCCGCAACCACAACCACACCAAGAAACACATCCTCGTCAGTTGAGTCAAACACGCGCTGGGCCAGGTAGTCCCGACCGCCCAAGTAATAAGCTGAAGACCCCGGCCAATAAAGTCGGAGTCCGAGTGGCACATCGGTCACGAGAGATCGGTGCCGAATACGGGCCTTGTCCTTCGACACAACCACGAGGACCATTCGAACAGTTGCAAGGTACTGCAACTTCGGGTCGGTCAGTTCCTGCAGAGCTTTGTTCGGCCCGTCATCTCTGACAAATACTAGAAGGACGCGCTTAGACGGATCGATACGTCCCGTCTTCATCTGGCTCCTCGTGATCGCATGACGTACCTGATCAACCGGCCCGAGGCACCCCGTGACCAACGGAACAATCATCAGAGTCGCTGCGGCCTTTAGCATAAGTTTCAGGATCATGCACCGTCCCGAAGCATTTTTCTGAGGTAGCCGATCAGTCGGCCAAGTGGTCCCACCGCTACCGCTCGAAAGTCCGACGCCATTCTACCGCCCTGCCACCAGATTCTCCACCACGCCCGGGTCGGCTAGCGTGCTGGTGTCGCCCAGGTCGTTGGTTTCGCCGGCCGCGATTTTGCGCAGGATGCGGCGCATGATTTTTCCGCTGCGCGTCTTGGGCAAACCCGGAGCCCAGTGGATCACGTCCGGGGCGGCAATCGGGCCGATCTCTTTGCGAACCTGCGCCACCAGTTCCTTCTTGAGCTCGTCGGTGTACGCCTCGCCCGTCTTGAGCGTGACGTACGCGTAGATGCCCTGACCCTTGATCTCGTGCGGGAAGCCGACGACGGCCGCCTCGGTAACGGCCGGATGAGCCACCAACGCGCTCTCCACCTCCGCACTCCCCATGCGGTGACCCGACACGTTGATTACGTCGTCGATGCGGCCGGTGATCCAGTAGTAGCCGTCCTCGTCGCGGCGGCAGCCGTCACCGGTAAAATACAAGCCCGGACATCGCGAGAAGTAGACCTCCTTGAAGCGATCGTGCTGACCATACACCGTGCGCATAATCCCAGGCCAGGGCTCCTCAAGGAACAACGCACCGGAGCAGGCGCCCTCCAGCCGCTTGTTGTTCTCATCCAGAATCACCGGCTTGACACCGAAGAACGGCAGGGTGGCCGAGCCGGGTTTGGTGGGCGTCGCGCCGGGCAGCGGCGTGATCAGAATCCCTCCCGTTTCGGTCTGCCACCAGGTGTCGACGATGGGGCACCGCCCCTTGCCGACCACGTTGTGATACCACATCCACGCCTCGGGGTTGATCGGCTCGCCCACCGTGCCGAGCAGCCGCAGACTCGACAGGTCGCGCTGGGTCACCGGGTCGTCGCCTTCGCGCATGATCGCACGGATCGCGGTCGGCGCGGTGTAGAACTGGGTCACCTTGTATTTGTCGACGACGTCCCAGAAGCGCCCGGCGTCGGGGTAGGTCGGAATTCCCTCGAACATGATCGTGGTCGCGCCGGTACACAGCGGTCCGTAGACGATGTAGGAGTGACCGGTGACCCAGCCGATGTCGGCCGTACACCAGTACATGTCGCCGTCGTGATAGTCGAAAACGTACTTGAACGTCGTCGCCGCGAAGACCATGTATCCGCCGGTCGTGTGGAGGACGCCTTTGGGTTTGCCGGTCGAGCCCGAGGTGTACAGAATGAACAGCGGATCCTCCGAGTCCATCCACTCCGGCTCGCAGTCGGGCAATGCGTCCATCATTACGTCGTGCCACCAGTGATCGCGCCCCTGCTGCATGGTGACGGGGATCGTCTCGTGGCCGACTCGCCGCGTCACGATGCACGTCTTGACGTTGACGCCCTGCTTCGCCGCAATCTTCATCGCGTCGTCGGCGTTTTTCTTGAGATCGATCGGCTTGGCGCCGCGGAACACGCCGTCGGTGGTGACGAGAAACTCGCACGTCGAGTCCACAATGCGGTCGGCCAGCGAATCCGGACTGAAGCCGCCGAACACGATCGAATGGACGGCCCCGATGCGGGCGCAGCCGAGCATCGCGATCGCCAGTTCGGGGACCATCGGCATGTAGATCGACACGCGGTCGCCCTTGCCGATGCCGAAACTCTTGAGCACGTTGGCGAACCTGCACACCTCGGCGTGTAGCTCCCGATAGGTGAAGCGGGCGTCTTCGCCGGGTTCGTTGCCCTCCCAGATGATGGCGGTCTGGTCGCCCCGTGTCGACAGGTGTCTATCGAGCGCGTTGTAAGTGATGTTGGTTCTGCCGCCGACGAAATACTTGATCGAGATGTCGCCGGTGAAGTCAAACTCGCGGACCTTGGTCCAGCGATCTTTCCAGTAGAACCCGTCGGCGATCTCGGCCCAGAACCCATCGGGATCATCGATCGACCGCTGGTACATTTCGCGGTACGCGTCGAGCGAGCGAACGTGGGCCTTATCAGCAAACGCCTGGGACGGTGAGAACATCTGTGTGTCGGTCATCGCGTTGTGTTCCTCCACGATTCGAATGAGCCGAGCATCGATCGGCGCGTGAAATCCAAGTCCATAACGTCCCGATCAAGGGGGCTGGTGTCAACTCGGCGGCGTCGGGCGTGTCCGGTCGAGTATGTCGATCAAGCGATCCACCGTTCGCGCGGTGGCGCCCTGATTCTCCAATACGACTTTCCTGGCCCGGTCCGCCAGCGACCGGCGCAACGCCACATCGTTCAGCAGCTCCCGAACCAGAGCGGGCAGCGCATCGGCCGACTCGATTACGCGAACGGCGTCCGCTCGGCGCAGCGCGTCTATCGGCATCTGAAAGTTGTCGGTGTGGGGTCCGACGACCATCGCCTTACCTAGCGCGGCCACCTCCATCGGGTCCGACCCGCCCATCGGCACGAGCGTCCGTCCCACAAAAACCACGTCGGCCAGCGCGTAGAACCTCCGAAGCTCGCCCATCGTGTCACCCAAGATGACGACGGGAGTTTCGTTGGAAACGTGCGTCATGTCATCGTTGGAGCGACTCCGACGAACGCAACGAAACCCGGACCGCTCGATAAGCTGTGCGACGTCGTCAAACCGCTCGGGCTTGCGCGGAACGATCGCCAGCGCAGGCCCGTCGCCCCGCGAGTCATCGAGCAGCCGCCGGTACGCGGCAAGGATCAGCGCCTCTTCGCCCGGACCCGTGCTACCGCAGACCCATACGGGTCGAGACCGATCGAGGCCCACCTCGCGGGCGAGCTCATCGGCTCCCTCGACCGAGTCGGTAACGGTGGCCGTGTCCCATTTGAGGGAAGACGTCACCTGAACTCGATCCGGCGACGCACCGAGTGCCGCGAACCGTGCCGCGATCGATTCGTCCTGCGCACCCACCCAGGCGAGGTCGCCGAACATCGACCGAGCGATGCCGCCGAGCTTTCCCAACCGTCGAGCACTACGCTCGGTCAACCTTCCGTTGACCACCGCAACGGGAATGCCCTTGCGCGTGGCCTGCCGCACAAGGTTGTACCACAACTCCTGCTCGACCAGCACGATCATCGCCGGTCGCACGCACCGCAGAACGCGCGACACGACGAGGCTGAAATCGAGAGGGAATCTGAACACCCGATGCCGCCCGTAGAGCTGAACCGCCCGGGCATAACCGGTGTCGGTCGTGGCGGAAAAAACGATGTCGCAGTCAGGCCGGCGGCTGCGCAGCTCTTCGACCAGCTTGGGCGTGGCGTTAATCTCGCCGAGCGAGACCGCGTGAATCCAGATCCGTTCGCGCGTGGGATCAAACCGTGGTACAAACCCGAACCGGCAGCGCCAGCCGCGCCGGTTCTTGCCGAGAATCAGCGCGTTGTAGATCGCCACGGGCAGATAGAGCAGCCCGACCACCAGATACACAAGATCGGCCAGCCATCGCATGGGGAGGAATCGTAGACCCGGCCCGATCGATCGGCAAACCCGACATCGGGTGCCACTGCGAGGTGCCCCATTCCTTTCCGCAGGAAAGGGGTGGGGGACGGAACGCCGGACGAGAACGAATCCATTCCCCGCGCGGGCGGTTGTCCGTAGACTGCCTGCGTGGCCATCGGATTCTATCGAGAGCGCGACCTTCCCTACCTGACGCGCGACCTACCCGGCGTCGGTGGGGCGATCAAACGATACGACGAAGACTTCATCGTCGAGGAGATGCCCCGCTACGACGCGAGCGGCGAGGGCACACACATCTACTTCCAGATCGAAAAGCGTGGCCTGACCACCCCGGCCGCTATCCGTTTGATCGCCGAGGCCCTCGGTCGCAGACCGCAGGAAATCGGTTACGCCGGCCTCAAAGACGCCCACAGCGTCACCCGGCAGATGCTCAGCATCGAGCACATCAACCCGGCCAAGGTCACCGGGCTCGACCTCGCACGTGTTCGCGTCGTCTCGACGAGTCGCCACACGAACAAGATCAAACTCGGGCACCTCGCGGGAAACCGCTTCGACATCAAAATTCGCGACACGGCCGAGGGTGCGCCGGCACTGGCCGAGCCGATCGTCGAGCGGCTGACGGCGCGCGGCGTGCCCAACTATTTCGGTCCGCAGCGCTTCGGCGTTCGAGGCGACAACGCCCTGGTCGGCCTCGCGGTGCTGCGCGGTGATCTCGATTCGGCGATCGCGCTCATGCTCGGCAGGCCGAGCAAGTTCGAGCGCGATGACGTTCGCCGGGCGCGGGAGCTGTTCGACAGGGGCGACCTGTCCGCGGCTGCCGATGCCTGGCCCCGCGAACTGAAAGGACCAGCCAGGGTATGCCGCGCCTTGGCGGACGGCGGCGATCCGCGAAAGGCATGGCGGGCCGTGGATCACTCGCTGCGCAAGCTCTACTTTTCGGCCGTGCAGAGTGAGCTGTTCAACCGCGTGCTGGTACGGCGCATCGACTCGATCGACAAAGTGCAAACGGGCGACGTGGCCTGGAAGCACGTCAACGGCGCATGCTTCCTCGTGGAAGACGTGAGCATCGAGCAGCCGCGATGCGAGGCTTTCGAGATATCCCCCACCGGTCCGCTGTTCGGTAAGAAGATGAAAGAACCGACGGGCAGCCCGCAGGAGATAGAACAACAAGCCCTGGCCGACACGAAGCTGGGCGCGATGCAACTACGAGCCCAAGACGGCGCCAAGCTAGACGGTGCCCGCCGCCCGCTGCGCGTTCCGCTGCAAGACCCGAAGCTCGACACCGGCACCGACAACCACGGCCGGTACCTGCGAATCGCCTTCGCCCTCCCCCCCGGCTCCTACGCCACAGCCGTCACGCGGGAGATCTGCAAGGGAAAGTGACTGGCAGGTGTCGAGGGTCATTCTCCGGTCGCCGAGCAGGTCGGCCAAAGGTCCGAGCTATGGTCCAAGAGCCCCAGCGTGTTTGAAACACGACGACGAATCTCCTTGTGCTGTTCGCAGAGTAGGCCGCAGAGCGGATCGATGAGCTCGACTACTTGATTCGCCACGATGGCGTCGAACAGCATCTGATCGAACAAATGCCAGCCGCGATTGAACACTTCGACGATGATCGAGCGGTATTCGGCCTGCGGGTTCTTGGCCATGAAGCGGAGAGCACTGCTAGTAGACACGTGATTGCTTTCGAGCGTCCATCGTTCGACGTCCGCCACAGAGAGCGTGACGTAACCGTCTCTCACGGCGTCCATGGCAAAATGTCGAAATGCGGGATGTGGCCACGTGAGAAAACCCATAACCAGATCGTGGTCGAGCAGGTTGACCTTTACACTTCTTGCGGTTCCAAGGATTCTCGATCTGTCGAGTTCGGAACCCGTTCTTAGCACTTCGCGGCAGCGCTCGCCCTGGTCATTCAGAAACGTAACCAGTTCTTCTCTAAAGAATTTGTCCGGCATGTCCGGAAGCGCATCTGGTTTGCGCCGGAAGTTAGCGATAGCGTCTTTCCCGGCCGCGTCTATGGCACGCAACTGGTGAACAAGCTTCAAGACGTGTTCGAGTTGCCAATCTGACCAGCTATTACGTTCCGCCTGATCGCGAATTCGCAGTTCGAATTCCTTGATGTCCTGGATGTATTCGCCGATTTTGAAGGTGTAATGTTTGTCAGGCGGGTCGTTGAGCAACCCTTGCACAAACCGAATTGACCGACCCTGCGTGTAAAAGCTCATTGGGTACTGCGTCTGGATCATGGTTTGCAGAACGTCGAAGTCCTGAAGCCGCCCCAAGGCGTAACCGGCCTCATAGGCTGCAGGACAGAAGCTCTCTTCGAAGGCCTCGCGAAGAAGCGGCTTGGCCGATTGGTCCCCCGCGTTGGCTGCCCAAATCGCGCCCTCGCGACAACGCTGGCGAATCAGATTGTGCATGAACTCCTGGTCTTCCATTTCGCCTTGCGCGGCCAAGATAGCGGGAGCCCGCTTTTGGTCATAGCGGGATTTTCGGACAACCGGTGCGATACGTGGGTCGATGATTTTCTCTAGTTTGCTGGCCGCTGAACTGTCTTTCCAGAGGCGCGACAATAGAATCGGCACAACGCGCAGATCATCCATGCTGGAGAGCACGTTGGCGAGCCGACCAGTCGTGTCCTTGTCGAGTGCACGTACCAATGCCGGAATCACGCGGGGATCATCAACCTTCGCAAGGATTCGTACCTTGGCCACATTGAAATTGGCGTCAAAGTCGCGGATGAGCGCCGGAAGCACACGAGGATCGTCGAATGTAGAAAGTGCGCCAAACGCGGCGATCTTCGCACCGGATTCAAGTTCGCCCATCAGCACTGGTATAGCGCGCCGGTCTCCGAGTTGACCCAATCGACCGATGCACTTGCCGACGCGCCTGTCGTATTTTTCCTGGCCGAACTGAGGAAGTGGACCAACCGCCCGATTTCGCAGGTCGGATAGACGCTTGAGAATGATCGGGACGACGCTCTTGTCGCCCGCCCTTATGAGCTGTTCCATTGCAATCTCGCACGAATCGGTGGGTCGGTAAACGTCGGCCCACGTTACGGGCGTAGCGACGGCCCGAAAATCATCGCACCGATCGCTGTAGAACAGATCACGCCGGTAGTGGCGAACGAACTCTGGTTTGAAATAGCCGAGCATACCCAACGCCGAATTGAACGTGTCTTCCTGGTCCAATTCGATGATCCACTCCAGATACCCGATCGCGGTTTCCCTGTCGATGAACGGCTCGGGCCTGGGTTTCTTGGAGCGCATTTGAAAGGGATCGAATGCCTCCGAATGTTGAGTACCGATCAGTCTGAGAATCACGGATACATCGATCGAATCGTCTGAATCCAAGTATTCCTTCGGAGAGACTTCAACCAATATCTCGCGTTTCAATTTCGGGTAGGGGGTTTCGTATACGCCGCACTTCGTCAGAAGTCGCGGCTGACTAGCGGCAGGATGCGTCATGTACAACAGGGCCTCGCGACCTAGCGGTGGAAGTGGGTGCGCGTCGCACGATGTCCGACGTTCGAAGCGGGACCTGTATTGGAATTTGTCTCCAGGCTTGAAAAAATCGCCCTTGAGCACCTCGTCAACGCGAAACGTGTAGTCGAGAATACTCCTGGATGCATCCAGCTCTTCCTTGTCCAATTCAATCGTCACGCCAACAACAATCGATTCTGCGTCACCGACCACCGTAGAAAACGAGGGACATGAACGGATGCAAGCCGTGGCGTTTGGACCATAGGCACCGGTCGCAAGAAGTATCACTACCGCGCCGAGGAGGCGAAATTCGCACGATTCTCTCATTGACGTATCCTCTGGGTATCAAATCACCAGTTGTCTTCCATGACTTAGACACGTTCGACGGACGTTGGGTTCATCCGATCACAAAAAGGAGCGAAAAAGTGTCCGGTATCCATCATAGGGCGTCCGACGGCGGAGTTTCTTAGGCCGGGAGGCCAATCTGTGCTATCGAAGCGGCACGCCGAGCGTGCGCGTTCGGGCGAGCCACGTCACGGCCAGTATCCCACCGAGCAGGTTGAATACGATGTCGAGCATGGTGTTTTGGTAACCGCCGACGCCGGTCTCGGGGAAAGTCTGCACGGCCAGGAACTCGATCATTTCATTGACGGCGCCCAATCCGCTGCCCATCAACACGACCAGAAACAATAGCGTACCTCGGCGATCGATGTTGTCGCGAAGAAACGGACGGAGCAAGTGATGACACAGCAGTGTAGCCACGCCGAAGCCGAACGTGTGTACGAGCTGGTCGTACCGCAGGATGTGTAAGCTCGTCACGAGCGGGACCAACTCCAACGAATAGAGCGTCTCGCCGTTCACACGCAGCAGCCCCCCGCACATGTGCATCAGACCCCACGCGGTCATCCCCCAGAGAATCGTCAGGTCGAACTTGATCGTCCGCTGCTTGACCACGAGCCACGTCAGGACCGTGACCATCACACCGAGGTAGAGCATGAACTCCAGGTTCGACCGCCGCAGCGCGATCACCGTAAAGATCAAGACATTGATGATATTGACGACAAAGATCGTCCACTCGCGCCGGGTCAAGAACATTCGCGGATTGTGCTCGGGCGCACGCAGCGAAGCAAGCGCGGCGGGCTTCGGACGCCGCACGGATCACGCGGCGCCCGCCAAGACACGGTCACGCATCGCCCGACAGGACGATCAGCCGATAAACCGTTCGCTACGGCCACGATAGATCATGGCCCCTCGCGAAAGCAGCCGCCGGTGCCCGCGCGAACGTCCGATTCGCTGCAGCAAATCGGCCCGGGCCGGGGAATTCGCCCCACCGACCAGGGAGGAAAGCCGATACCCAATAGATACACCGCGCAGAACTCGCTGCGCCGGGGTGAAGGCGGTAGGGCCTCGTCACCGGGAGTATTCCAGTGGCGGATGTGTAAGAGCCGGGTCGGAACGCGGGTCAGATAAATCGCGCGCGGCTGCGTCTCGGGTTCTTCTCGCCGCGCAGTTCAGTTTGGCGCATTGTGGATACCGATCATGGCGACTACGGCGAACGCCACTTCGACCAACGTAAGCGTTGAGGTATCGCCGGATCGCATGCGCGCCATGCTGACGTTCCTCGACGCATCAAAAAAGAAGGACGCAGAGGATCTCAGCGAAGAAGTCGTCTTCGACGCACTCAGTCGCGATGAAATCGAACTCACCGACGCCGTCAAGCAACGCGTCACCGAGTTCGTCGAACTCGTCGGACGAGGTGAAGAGGCGAAAGACTTCGTCGTAGCCGAGGGCAGGAAGCCGTTCAACGGTAAGGACGAAGAATTCGTCTGGAGCGAGGCCTTTCAGAAGGAGGCCGACTCCTGGCGGGACGACGCGCCGGTCAACTACTACGAGAACACTTCCATCATCACGGTCGAGAAGGGGGAGAATGTGGGGACGATTGCGCCGATCGAACCGCCGCGCGACGGTGTCGATGTGACCGGACGGGTGATTCCGGCGAAGGGTAAGCCCAAGACGCTCGCCCTGGATCCCAATGCATTCGAGCCGTTGACCGAAGATTCGACACAGCTCATCACGAAAATGGCCGGATGCCCGGCTTGCGAAGGCGGCACGCTGACGATCCAGGAGGTGCTTACCGTCTCCGGCGACGTTGACTTCGAGAGCGGCAGTATCGACGCCAGCATCGGCGTCCACGTCAACGGGCGAGTCCTGGACCGGTTCACCGTACGGTCGAAAGGGTCCGTTACGGTGTGTGCTGCGATCGAGGCGGCCAGAGTCGATGCGGAAGGCGATGTGACGGTCAAACAAGGAATCCTCGGCCGCAATATGGGGCTCGTCACGGCCAAGGGCGACATCGTTGCAAAATTCTGCTCGGAAACCCATCTGTTCGCACTCGGAGACATCAAGATCGCCAAACAGCTCATGGCCTCGCACATTTGCGTGGGCGGAAAGCTCATCGGCACCGCGGCCGGGCTCATCGGGGGCTGCGTGTTCGCGGGCGGTGGCGTCGAGGTAGCGACCCTCGGTAGCGAGGCCAACGTGCCAACGCGCGTAGTCATCGGGGTAGCGCCGGCGCTCGTTCGCGAACTTGCGGTTCTGCAACGGTCCATCCAGCCCATCAAGGATCTTGCCGATCGGATCAAGAACCTTCTCGCCAAGCTCAAACCGGCCGAGAACTCACTCACCGCAGAGCAGGCGGAATGCATGCGTGAGCTGTTCGCCAAGGCCAAGGCGGCCGAGGCGCGACTCAAGACCGACCAAGTGCGCCACGACGAGCTAGTAGGAAAAGTCTACACCGACGGAGAGGTTTCCGTCGTCGTGGGCAAGGTGATCTACGCGGGGACTG
>JADFRH010000230.1 GCA_022561415.1 Planctomycetota bacterium | reverse complement strand
CACCGGCCAAACGACACCGCGCCACGTTGCCATCGCGCCGTCCCGGCGCGCCGGGACCGACGGTGTATCCGCAAGGAGACTCCGGAGCGGGCCGTGATGTTCGGGCCGATCAGTCACGATGGTTCCAACGCATTATCAGGTGACCGCGCGCTTGGTGGCCACGCCGGTTTGGAATTTCTCAAACTTCACCTCGACCCAGCGTCGTCCTTCGGCGTCGGGTTCGGTGACACGGCATTCGAGTTCGTCCAGATCGCGCGGGGACGGTCCTTCGAGGCGTCGGCCCGACAGATCGAAATCGCTGGCGTGGCACGGGCAGGCGAAGGCTCCGCGATCGGGGACGTAATCGGTTCCGCATCCCAAGTGCGGACAAATCGTCTGAAGGCATCGAACCGGCAGAGCCCCCGGCGCGCCGGGGCTGGTCGGCATGCCGGCTTCGCCGGTGTCACTCGCGGCCACGATAAGCCAGACGCTTCCGATCGGTCCCGGTGGAAAGTGGGTGTAGCCATCCCAACGATCTGATACAACCACGACCCGTACGGGCCGGTTATTCGGAATCGACGACAGCTCGGCCACCCGAATGAAAGTGCCGCCGGTCGGGCGGCGCTTGAGCGGAGCCAACAGAAATCGAAGGACGGGCAGCGCGACGAGCAGGCTCGCCAGCCCGCCTGCGGCCGTCGCCACCGTCTTGAAGAATGAACGTCGCCCTGGTGTCATCTCGTAGCGCATGCTACGGACCGACTTCGGCGTTGTCACGCTGGGGCTTGATCCTGTGTTTCGTAGGCACTCGGTCGACGTGAAGTGCATGGCCGGCGAACCCTCGCTATGCTCAGGCCGGGGGCTGCTTGGCTGCGATAGGGGAACTGAGCTTGGTTAGACATGACGGACTGTGAATCGGTATTGGCCTACCACGAGCGGACGAAGCATCACTATCATCGCTTCGCCCCGTCGCCCGGTTATCTCGACTGGGCAACGCAGCCCGATCCGTTTCGGCGATTCGCCCGGGCGCCGCCCGGCAAGCCGACCAGCCCCGGCGCGCCGGGGGCTCAGTCAGTCTCACCGGTCGTTCCGCTCGTGTTGACCGTCGACGCCTCGTCGCCGTCGTATGACGGGCTATACCGCCCAGGCTCTGTGCCCGCGAGTCCGGTCTGTTTCGAGACCGTCTCGGCCTTCTTCGAGCTATCGCTCGCACTCTCCGCGTGGAAGGAGATCGCCGGCAGTCGATGGGTGCTGCGCATCAACCCCTCGAGTGGCAACCTGCACCCGACCGAAGGTTATCTCGTCATTGGTGCCGTCGAGGGCTTGTGTGAGAGGCCGGCGGTTTTTCACTACGCTCCCAAAGAACATGCCCTCGAACAACGCACCGAATTCGAGCACGAAACCTGGAAGCATCTGTCCGAGGGCTTTCCGAATGGAACGTTCTTCGTCGGGCTATCGTCGATTCACTGGCGCGAGGCGTGGAAATACGGCGAACGCGCTTACCGATATTGCCAGCACGACGTGGGGCACGCGCTGGGCGCGATCGCGATCTCCGCAGCGGTGGCCGGCTGGAACGTTCGGCTGCTCGACGGCGTGTGCGACGGGCAGACGGAAAGTCTGCTCGGGCTCGATCGGTCCGGGGATTTTGCGGGCGCCGAGCGCGAACACCCCGATCTGCTCATGGCGATCATTCCGGTCAGCGTCTTGCCGGAGCGGTTGCCGGTAGATGTTTCAAGTGAGGCCGTCGCAACGATCGCCGGGGGCGACTGGACCGGATCGGCAAACGCGCTGAGCCGTGACCATATCGAATGGGAGACGATCGACGCGGTAGCGGAGGCGTGTACCAAACACGTCGCTCATTCTGAAGACGCCCGCTCGCCAAATGACGAAGTCAGCGAGTCACTCTCCAACGACCCCAGATCGTGCAGCGCCGCGAAGATCATCCGTCAGCGTCGCAGCGCGGTGGCCATGGACGGGAAGACCAGTATGTCGGCAAAAACGTTTTTCTTAATGCTCGACCGGGTCATGCCGCGCGAGGAGCGAATTCCGTTTAATGCCCTCGCAGGTCATGCTCATGTTCATCTGGGCTTGTTCGTGCATCTTGTCGAGGGAATCCCGCCGGGTCTCTACGTGTTGGTTCGCGCGAACCATCGACTCCCACACTTGAAAGCGGCGATGCACCCGGAGTTTCGATGGGAGAAGCCGCCCGGTTGCTCTGGCACGCTGCCCCTTTACCTGCTCGCCGCCGGCGACGTTCGTGCGGTCGCGTGGCAGGTGAGCTGCGATCAGCAGATCGCCGGCGCGAGCGCAGTCAGTTGCGGTATGATCGCCGAGTTCG
>JADFRH010000038.1 GCA_022561415.1 Planctomycetota bacterium | reverse complement strand
AAGGTCTACTGCTTCGGCCCCACCTTCCGCGCCGAGCGGAGCAAGACGCGGCGGCACCTCACCGAGTTCTGGATGGTCGAGCCGGAAGTCGCGTTCTGTTCGCTCGATCAGCTTCTTGACCTGATCGAAGACTTTATCTGCTCGATCGTAACCCGCGTGCTTGCCGATCATCGCGATGATCTGGTCGAGCTGGGTCGCAACGTCGGGGAACTCGACGCCATCGTCAAGCCGTTCTACCGGCTCACCTACTCCGAGGCGGCCGACCTGCTGCACAGCGACAAGGCGAAGGATCTGCTCGAAAACGACCTGACAGAAAAGACCGCGCGGGCAAAGGAGCTTGACGAAAAGTTCAAGGAGTTCGAGGCGACGATCAGAGGCGGCGGCAAGCAGTGGCAAAAAGACAAGGCCGCGGCCGAGCTGATCGAAGCCCGCGAAGAGAAAACCGAACTCGACGAGCAGATCGGCAACATCCCGCATCACATGGAGCTGGCCCGGAACTTCGAATGGGGCAGCGATCTGGGTGGCTCGGACGAGACGATCATCTCGCGCCTGCACGATCGCCCGGTGGCCGTGACGCATTACCCCAAGACCGTTCGGGCGTTCTACATGCGCGCCGACCGCGAGGACGATCGCGTGGTGGAGTGCGTTGACCTGCTGGCGCCGCAGGGCTTCGGCGAGATCATCGGCGGCTCGGCCCGCGAGGAGGACTTCGACCGCCTGCTCGCCCGCGTCAAGCATGAGAAGCTGCCGCAGCACGAGTACGAGTGGTACCTCGACCTGCGCCGCTACGGCAGCGTCCCGCACGCCGGCTTCGGCCTGGGCGTCGAGCGAACGGTGGCCTGGCTATGCGGCCTGAAACACATCCGCGAAACCATCCCCTACCCCCGCATGATGGGGAAGTTTTATCCGTAGGAACTTGGCAAGTGCTCCTGCAAACGCAATGCATTCTCAGACAAGGTCAGGGTGCCTCGTAGCGAGCCAAACCTCAAGCGATTCACGAAGTTTTTTGGCTGCCGCCAGGAGCTCATCGGCATCGATGTCCTGTGCGATACCGGTCCCTTCGTACGAGGACTTATGTCGCAGCCGCCGACAGTTATCGAAGTAATCAGCCTCCTCCGACCATTCTGGACCGAGTGTGAACTTCAGCGATTCGATCACGCGTTCGTGCTGGCGCCCACTCTTCGGAACTGAAAACCCGCATGCAAGTAAAGCCGCTTGAGACAATGTGCGGACCGCGTTGTAGGCATGATTGAAACGTCCATCGGAACTGATTCCGTCCAAAGACGCATCAGTGATCTCTCGGTCTGCGATACCGAGAAGACTCGTCAGCTCGGGTCGCGATCGTTCCGACTTTCTGATCCAGCTATTGTCAAGCCACTGTAGTAAGGTCACTGAGTCTTCCTATGATCGGTTGGTTTTTCGTGGAAAGAACTCTCCTAACGAAGGCGTTTCCCTCTGCGCAACGACGGTCCCATTCCGCCCTGGAATACACAACAACGTTGACCTGCCGACCCAGTTCGAGTTCCGCTTGCTTTAAGGCGGGCGTAAGCTCACGGAGGGAGACATCGCCAATGAGCATGAGGTCGATGTCACTGTCAGCGCGCTGTTCACCACGAGCGGCCGATCCAAAGATGAAAAGAAACTCGATTCGATCGCGGAAATCGGATAGCGCCCTTTCGATACGTACCTCACGCGTAACGCCGCATCCACGAATCTCGCGGGCGTCAACGAGAGCTTGCAACGCTTCGAACTCGCGGGGATGCGGGTCCTTCACCGAAATCAGCGCGTGTTCTATTCGTTCGACCAAGAGTTTTTCCCAGGGAACTCTTTCAGTGGCGGCATATTCCGCCAGCACCTGAGCCGCAACGCGGCTCAAACGGCTACCCTCACCGGGCGATAGCAGTTCGCCCAACCGACTGACTGCAGAATCGTCCGAAGGCATAATGGACTCAAGCGACCACAGGCATGCCACCCTCACCCGTTCAGGTTGAGACGTGTCAATTAGCATGTCCTTGAGCGAAGATTCAAGGGCCGGGTACTTCGAAACGCATCTTGCCAGTCCACGAATGGCGCCTTCACGGACGGCATCGGAATCGTTCGCCACAGCGTATTCCAGGAGAGGCTCGCGCACGTTGCGCCTTTTCAGCGCGGCAGAACGAAGCGCCCGTGCACTCGCACCGCGCACCTCAGGGTTTTCTTGAACATTAGTAAGCAATTCCAAGAGAGCGCGCCGTACAGGCGCCCGCGAGCAGGAAAAACGCAGCCCGAGCGCGATGGCTTTCCGAACCACGGTGCTCTTTTCGCTAGCCAACGCCAAGATGAGAGCCGCGCGAATCTCCTTGTCGCGCCCTGCGATCCTCCCGAGATGATGCGCGCACAATGCACGCACGTCCTCGCTCGGATCGACTTGGAATTGGTCGAGCACCTGTCTTCGCCAAGTAGGGTCGGACGGTCGCGGGTACTGCGCCATTGTAATGGATACCTTTTCGTCACGAAACAGTACAACGATAGGTTTCGTCCAAGAATCGTCCTCTGGATTCGGGCTTGATGCTGTATCGTCCTTGCCGAATCCGTGCAGTATCGAAACGCAACGCAAGCTTAGACATTGGTAATTCTCAAGATGGTCCGCGGAGCGCGCAAGCATTCCTTCCGCTGCGTTCTCCGCGAACTCGTTTAGACGCGACGACCGCATTCGACCCAATGACTCCATTGCTGTTATCGCAATCCCGAGCCACCTGTTGCTTCCGAGTTGAACGGTCAACTTTTCCACTTCATCAAGCAACTCACGGTGGTGGCACGGCGCGCCATCGGCGAGGCAGCCAAGCGTGAGCAGCAGCCCGCGATGCAAGAATCTCCCCGTGGGATCGGGGTCATCGAGAATCGTTCGTAATAGTTGCGGAGCCTTATGGCGATCCATATCAGCGGAAACCAAACGCACGACTTCGCGCCATCTGGGATGGTAGAAGTATTGGCGTAGAGACTTGATCGGATCCTCATCTTCAAGCACGGCCCGTGCCGCGAAGTACTCCTGAAACGCTAGGTGCTGAAAGCCAAGTGTTTCCGGTCCCCGTTCCACGAGCATCGCCGAACGCTCATGGAGACTTCGGAGCAGTGCCTCCGCGTGGGCGCGGGCCTTGTCGGATTCGTATCCCAGCTCGTCGCGAAGAAACGCCGCAGTGCGTTCGAGCGCCCACCATCGCGGGATCAGAGTCCAGTCCCTCTTCTGCATTTCCAGGGCGATCGACTGCAAGACCCAACGGACATCGCGATCATCGACCGTAAGAATGCGATCGGGCGTACCCCGCAATGCAGCATGCTTCTTGCGCTCCCAAGAGAAGAGAAACGCCTCCACAATCTTCTCGTAGAGCTGCATCCTACGCTGCGGAAGTGACGCGCCCGCGTCGTGAAGCTGGCACAGTATCGTGAGCATCATGGGATTGCTCGCCAATGATCGAATACGCTCGTTATCAACGATCGCGCGGCGAATCCTTTCCAACTCATCCTCACAGCGTACACATTTTCGTCGTGGCGGATGACCGTGACCGAACGAACACCAGTTCTTCGCAAACCTGACAATGCTATCTTGGCCCAACGGATCTACAGAATAGGTGTCGAAGGGGACACCGAATCTCGGGTGCTGGAAACCGACAGGACGTGAGGAAATGATGATATGGGCTTGGGGATGTTGTTGAACAAAGGAACGAATCCGTTCGAAAACGACGACCTGATCGTCCGGGTCGGCGGCCTCGTCCAAGCCATCCAGAAGCAATAGAACATTAGTCTTCTGCGCTTCGCTCTTCAGCCATGATTCGGTTGACGCGGGGTCTGCGATGCCAAGCTGCCCAAGCGCAGCCTGGAAAACGTCCACATCATTGTCATCAGCCAGTTGCACAGCCCATTCGGCCAGCCGAACGAAGATCGGAATGAGCTTGTCTTCACGTGTACCCGTCGATTGAGCGATATGATGTCGCGCGACGTATCGAAGAATCGTCGTCTTTCCACTACCCGGATCACCGAGAAGGAAGAACCGTGTGGAGCGAGCCAACACGTCTTCGATGGAATACGATTCCGGTTTCCGATGTGGTCGATGCTCACAGTTATCATCGTCTTTGCCGTCGTGCAATACCCGCAAGTTCAGCGGTACGAATCCGTCATCTAAGGAAATCGGATCGCCTGTGCTAATGATTCCAAGACCCGTCAAGTCGAGGTGCTCGTGCTGTTCGGCGACGGCCCGAAGGTAGGAAGTCTGAATGTTCTTTGCGTCAAGCGTCTCGGCGGACACACCGAGCGCGCGCGATAGTCGTTCAAGTGTCCGGCCGTGAACGCGGTCGGCGGAGCCGTTCAAGAGCTTAGCAATCGTGGCGCGTGAGACCTGTGCGTCTCGCGCGAGGTCGACCTGCGAGATTGATCGTTCTGTGATCAGCTTGCGTAGTCTTGTGGCGTCAAAATGTGGCATACGTACAACTCCTGGTCGTCCGTCTCAATCTTAAAATAGACGTCAATGTCGATAATGTCAATATCTTATCGCATCTTAATATAGATATATTGAGCGCTATTCTGCGCCTTTCGCGCCAGAAAGCAAGTTTCAATTTAAGTTTGCCATACATGGCGCATCTCGGATCGAGCGCGGGAATTCCTTGCCCGTTTCTCGGACGCACGGAGACAGCAGCGATGTGGTTGGTTGTGTGAGCGAATCTAAGGAATCAAAGCTTTCCGTAAGAGCGGTATCTTAGCCGACTTGAGCAGCTCGCGGTTGCGCTCACTTGGAGGACGGCGCGGCGATAACCGCTTTTGGCTTCTCGACGCGTGCGCCGGACGAAGAAGTGTTGGCGGCGGCGGTGCATTTGCTCGCGATGACTACGGCATTGCGTCCCGCGTGTTTGGCCGCGTACAACGCCTTGTCGGCAGATCGGAGCAGGTCGTCCGGGGTCTGCGTCTGCGCGTTTCGCTCGGCAACACCGAGGCTTACGGTCACCTGCAATGCCACATCGTGGAAGCGGACGATATGGGCCTCGACCGCTCTACGGATACGCTCCGCGCAGATCGCGGCATGCTGTTCGTCGGTCTGCGGGCACAGCACGAGAAACTCTTCGCCGCCGATCCGACACACCGTTTCCTCGAGACGCAGGGTGCGGCGCATCGCCTCGGCCGTTTCTTTGAGAACGGCGTCACCGGCCGCATGTCCATACGTATCGTTGAACCCTTTGAATAGGTCTATGTCCAGCGAAATGATCGCGAGGGGTGCCCGGTTGCGCTCGGCCGAGGCCCACTCCTGCGCCAGTCGATGGAGCGCCTCGCGCCGATTGACCAGTCCGGTCAATTCGTCCGTCGTAGCCATACGGACCAGATCGTCATTGGCACTGGCGAGTTTCGCATTCGCGATCTCCATTTCCGCATTGTACTTGTGGACCTCTCGACGTTGGGCATCGAGGTCGAGCTGGAGTTTGGCGATGCGCTCCGCTGCCCGGAGTCGCGCAAGAAGTTCGTTGCGTCTGAACGGCTTCGTCAAGACGTTGTCCGCGCCCGCGTCGAGGGCCTCGACGATCTTGTCCTCTCCGGCGTCTCGTGCCGTGGAGAGGATTACATAGGTGAAGGCAACGCCCGGGTGCGTACGGATGGCACGACACAGGCTCAGGCCGTCCATGTTCGGCATTTCCAATCCCGTAATCACGATCGGGGGCCCGTCCGCCAGCAGGAACTGAAGCGCCTCCTTTCCGTCGCTCGCCTGTACCACCGCGTACCCGGCGCCGCTCAGGTAGGTCGCCAGTAACACGCGAACGTCAGGGTCGTGGTCAACCACGAGAACGCGGATTGTTTCGGTGCCCGAGAGAAGATTTTCGTCACCCGCGGCCAGGGTGCTCCCGCCGGGCAGAGCCCTTTGCGCGCCGCGCAATTCGACCGCTTGTGCATAAATCGTTGCCGCCGGGGGGACGTCTCGCGTGGCCACCGAGAACATCTGTCCGGCTCCACGCCACTCCGTGCCTATGGCATCGATGGCATAGGTAAGTTGGGCTTCGGCCATGCCGAGCGCACCGAACGCTTTCGACAAGTCGGAAAGAACGGCATGGGCTACGTCCTTGCACGTGAGCACGCCGGCGATAAGCCCGGATGTGTGCAAGACCTTGGCCAGTTGCACCGAGCGCGTCTTCGCGCCTGCACGATTCTCGTCGGGCAAGTTCTGCAGAAGTACGGCCTCGCGGAACAGATCGGGAAGGTGCCAGTCACGCATCAGCTCGGCGGCCAACCGCGGATGGTCGATTCCGAACACGGCGTATTCGGCCTTGGCCAGCGCGATATGATCACCTTCGACGGCTTCTTTGATCGCGTCTGCGTAGGTGTCGGGAAACGCCGTGGCGAAGGCAAGACGGCCGATTTGACTGACCAGACCGCACGTAAAGACTTCGTCGGGAGCGAACCCCCTGATGGACTGCGCGATGTGTTTGGCGGCGACCGCGCGGGCCAGCGATTCCGACCAGAAGGCCCCGTAGTCAAAACCGCGGCACGGTCCCTTCCCGTGGCCGGAAATCAACGAGAAGCTCAGGGCCAGACCGGTGATCGTTCGTGGCCCGAGCAGACCGACGGCCCGTTCGATCGAAGCGATCTGACGCGGCATTCCGGCGAAAGGGGAGTTGACCAGTTTGAGCACCCGTGACGCGAGGGCGGGGTCCGCTTCAATGAGCGAGGACAGCTCCTGCATCGTGGATTTTTTGTCGCTCGCCAATCGTAGAATCTCCAGCGTGACCCCCGTGGGCGATGGAAGATCCCGTGAGGCTTTGATTGTTTCGTAGACGGCCGCGCCCATTGAAGTTCGCTTCTCCCTAAACCCGATTACCCGCCCTAGGATTGCGCACTCGATGCGCAGCCAACCACTCGAGTGTCGCCGTGCCGGCGCAGGCCCGGCACGTGAAACCCGCAGGCCTCAGTTCACCCGACGGTTCCCGCCGACGCCTACCGATCCGTGCTCCCCAGGGATTCATCCAAGGCCCGCAGGCGTTCATCGTAAGAATTCAGTCTTGCTTCTAGTACGTTTCAGCACAAAATCGGCAGCGGTCCGATAGCCCGGTTGCCTGGACGGCTTGTGTCGCTGCGGTACGATGATGCACTCACCGCGGCCACGGAATGGGTGCTCGCGGCGAGTTACAAACCGCGGCGGACTCTATCATCGCCAAGGTTGGCAGGAAGACCTATAACTACGTGGCGACATCGCGGCGCGGATGGTCGCCCGTCATTTACCTATTTCTTGGAGAAAGCACGTGAGCGAATCCCTCTCCGGCCTGGACCGAACGGCAGCCGCGATGCGCAAGCCAATCAGCGAGTTTGCCGAGCTCGTACGGGATCTCGCCGGCGCCAAGGCACTAACCCTGTTCGGCGCGGTCACGACCGAGTCGTTTGACGCCACGAGGCAGACCGCCCGAAGCGTACTGGTCGTCGATCGCGTGGACCTCTCCGTCCTAAGAGGCCTGGCCGAACATGGCGCCAAGCTGGGCAAGGTGAGCATCGCGGCCCCGCTTGTGATGACGCCGGATTACATTACCGATTCGCTCGACACGTTTCCGCTCGAACTCCTGGAGATCATGCAGAAACACGTCACGCTCTTCGGTGACGATCATTTTGTCGATCTGTCGTTTGAGGATGCGCACGTTCGTCTTCAATGCGAGCGGGAGTTGAAAGTGATTTTGATCGGCCTGCGCCAAGGGTTGCTGGCCGCTGCCGGTCGCGAGAAATTCATCGGGGCGCTCGAGATGGACGTGGGCGAGGGGCTTTCGCGCACGCTCCGCGGGCTTCTGTGGCTCAAGGGCCGAAAGGACGCCCGGCCGATCGATGCCGTCTTGACCGAACTTGAAAAAGTCGCGGACCGCAAGCTGAGCGGCGTCCGCGCCGCGATGGACCCGACGGCCGAGCACGGCTGGATGGCCTTTGAGAAGCTTTACGAGGACGTCGAAGCACTCGGGAGCCTCGTAGATGGGTGGTAAGATGCGAACAACCTATCCGGCGCTCGCAGCGTTTGTCGCGGCGTGTGCGATGCTGCCGAGCGACGCTCGCGCGGAAGTTACCGTCGCCGATCCCGGCACGTACGTCGTTGATCGAGCGGGCATCATCGATGCGAGAGCCGAACGACAGCTGGAGGGCTGGCTTCGCGAGCTCGAACAGAAGACCTCGGCCCAGGTCAAGGTGCTGACCGTGCCGACCACCGACGGCGAGGACTTCTTCGGTTTCGTCCAGCGCCACGCCGAGCTGTGGAAGCTAGGCCGCAAAGGCAAAGACAACGGAGTGCTCATCGCCGTATCCATCAAGGAAAAGCAGCGCCGCATCCACGTCGGCTACGGACTGGAAGGCGTACTTCCCGATTCCTTCCTCGGCGCAATCCAACGGGAACTGTTCGTGCCGAATTTCAGAAAAGGGCTGTTTTCCAAGGGACTGTACGAGGGGACCGTGGTCGTCGCGAATAAGATCGCCGCGTCGGCGAATGTGAGACTGAGCGGAATGCCCAAGGTGCGGTACGGGCGCGCGCGTCGGGTCCGAAACGGCGGCTTCGCCTGTGGCGGCATGGCGCCCCTCATCATCATGATGGTTCTCATGTCGGCAGGAAGGCGTCGTCGCCGCTATGGCCGGTGGGGCGGTGGCGGCATGATGCAGGGAATGCTCTTGGGGGGCTTGATGAGCGGCATGCTCGGCGGCGGACGTTCGTCGTGGGGCGGCGGTGGTGGGTTCGGTGGCGGGTTCGGCGGTGGCTCGTTCGGTGGTGGCGGTGGATTCGGCGGCGGTGGTGCCGGCGGAAGCTGGTAGACGCTCCCTGTGACGACGGTTTGGTTTTGTCCTGATTGAGCTTTGAGCGAGGTAACAATATGAAGGCAACAAAGATACTGCTGATGATTTTCGTGGCCCTGTTCGGCGCGGTCGCATTTGTCGGCTGTAGTTTTTGGAACGGCTACGACAAGGCGATGCTCTTGGATGAAGGCGTGGATTCAGCCTGGGCCCAGGTCGAGAACCAGATGCAGCGACGTTTCGAGCTGCTGCCCAATCTCGTCGCGACCGTCAAAGGCATCGCGGCCCAAGAGAAGGACATTTTTCTGGGTATCGCGAAATCGCGGGAGGCCTATTTCTCGGCCAAGTCGGTCGGCGCCAAGGTCAAGGCAGCAGGCTCGTTCGAGTCAGCCCTTTCACGATTGCTAGTGTTGAAGGAAACCTATCCCGAATTGAAATCCAACCAGTCGTTCCTGCGACTTCAGGATTCGCTGGAAGGGACGGAGAACCGGCTCAGCGTTGAGCGCAAGCGCTACAACGACTCCGTACGGACACTGAACACGTTTTCGCGGAAGCTGTTTGGTAGGCTATGCGCCTCCCTGGCCGGCGTCGAGAAGGCCGAGTATTTCGAGGTCTCCGAGGAAGCCAAGACCGCGCCCAAGGTCTCGTTCACCGGCGACGCCACCGGCGGGTAGCGCACAAGCGCAGCCAATCGTTCCCCGCACGTCTGTTTTCGATGCGTTTCCGTGCCGATTCAGCGGCATTGAACGATCGACGATCGCTCCCTATAGTGGCAAATGCTCGCATGGACTCCGGGGTTCGTGAAAGCGAGAGACCCGTGTGTGTGGGGGGGGCACTGAATTGACAGGAAAGCGTCGCGTCCGGTCCCCGTGCCGGACGTCGAACAGCCGGGGGCTCGTAACATAAAATCCGCAATCCCGATGAATCGGGACGGGCTTGGACCGGACGCGGTACGGAAAATTAGGCCGCCCCGCGGCTTGGAGGATCGACAACGTGACGAAGATCAAAGCAACGAACATCACCTGGCACGAGGGGCACGTCGGGCGCGACGAGCGGCAGAAGCTGCTCAATCAGAAGGGCGCCCTCATCTGGTTCACCGGCCTGAGCGGCTCCGGCAAGTCCACCATTGCCTACACGCTCGAGCACGCCCTCGTTCAGCGGGGTCACCTCGCGTACGTGCTCGACGGCGACAACATCCGCCATGGGCTCAACAAGAACCTGGGCTTCTCGGCCGAGGATCGCACAGAGAACATCCGCCGCATCGGCGAAGTCGGCAAGCTCTACGTCGACACCGGCATCATCACGTTGACCGCGTTCATCAGCCCCTACCGCGCCGACCGCGACATCGCCCGCGAGACGATCGGCGCCGGCGACTTCTTCGAGGTCTTCTGCGACACGCCGCTCGCTGTGTGCGAAGAGCGCGACCCCAAGGGCCTCTACAAAAAGGCCCGTGCCGGCGAGATCAAGGGCTTCACCGGAATCGATGATCCGTACGAGGCGCCTGAGAAACCGGAGATGGTGATCGACACGTCGAAAGTGTCGCCGCAAGAGGCGGCCGTCACCCTTTGCGAAATGCTCGAGAAAGCCGGCAAAATCACGGCGCTGGCGGAGTAGCGAGAAGGTCAGAAACGTCTGTGGCAGAGCGGGCGGCAACGGAGGCCGTACCCCACTCCGGGACGCGAAACGACTGATGCGCACCGTTCGCCTAATGCGCTTCTTCTTCGACCATCTTGATAAAGGCTGAGACCTCGCCTGATTTGATCAGATCAGCCGGAAAGTCGTCGAAGATTTCAGCAAGCTGTTGATCTGTAGCTCCCGTCTCAGAGCCGGGAGTCGGGTCCGCAACTACGATAAGGTGCGCGCGCTTCTGGTTTATCTCCAGGTGCTTCTCGACGTAAATGCTCTGGCCTCCGAGCCGCACGGCGTATTCAATATCCGTTGCCGGCGTCCTGCCTATGGGCAGCAGCTTGACGAGGTTTGCCTGGCCGTTCTCATAAGCATAGTCGGTTCGGACTTTGAGAGGAAAGTCTTTGCTCTCGAAGGTATGTGCAATCTGAATCGATGAACGCGATCGCCTTAGGCGCAGGAACACATCATCTAAACTCTTGGCAGCAGGCGATCGGATCGCGTTCAGGTTCGAAGGGGAAGAGTCAACGTAATCCATGAAGAGCGCATCCAAATCGGATGCGGGATCTTCCGAGCGCATGGATCTGGGCTGCGTCAGTACAAGATCATTTCCGCGAGACGCGATGAAAGCCTCCAAATCCTCTTTCGTGCTAAATCGCTTTGAGTCATTTTGGACTGCCATCTCGAACGACTTCTTGGCCGCCTTGAGCCACCAGGTGTCGATGTTCTTCTTTCCGAACACGTGCGCGGCGCGGTCATTGTTGGTACTCATCCGTGCCTTTATGAAATGAGGAGACGGGCAAAAAACGAGCACACCAACATTTGCGACCTCGGCGCAGCCGCGATCGGGACAGTACTGAATCAGGCTGTAGTAACTCTCATGGGCTTTCATCTGACGACTCCTCGTCGGACCCCGTATCTTTCCACGGTAGATCCGCTTGATGATAGCATAGCGGTGCGAGACGATTTTTGATTGTATCGGCTAGGAAACAAGCGCGTTCGTGCAGGAATCGAACGATCGCTTCCCGAGTTCCGGTATCGACTTCCCACTGCTCAGGAATCTTGGCCACCATCGCTTCAATTCTTTCGACACTCAATCCCTGGAGTCGTGCAA
>JADFRH010000037.1 GCA_022561415.1 Planctomycetota bacterium | reverse complement strand
GAGTATGGAATCGTGGCCCATCGACGACGCTGATCCCGGACCACAGCTTGTGTGGAACAACGAGGGCGCAAACCGGGTGGTCCCGGCGCGCCGGGAACGCAGGGGGTCCGCGGGAAGGGATTCCCACGAATGTGGGTGCGAGAATCCCGGCGCGCCGGGATCGCACCAGCGGCCCTTTAGCCGGCCAGGTGCATCATCAGTGCGCTCTGGGCGTGCATGCGGTTCTCCGCCTGGTCGAAAATCGCCGAGTTTGGCAGGCGCGAGGCCTCGTACTCGATCTCGTCACCGTAATGGGCCGGCAAGCAGTGCAGTATGACGGCGTCTTTTCCAGTGCGTGCGACGGTCTCACGGTCGATTCGGTAGTCCGCAAAGATCTCCTTGCGTGCCTCTGCTTCCGATTCCTGCCCCATCGAGGCCCACACGTCGGTGTAGAGAACGTCCGCACCGGCCACGGCCGCTAGATCGTTGGTGACCTCGATGTTCGCACCGCTCTCCCGCCCGACCTCTCGCGCCCGGGCGGTCACTCCCTTGTTCGGCCCGTAGCCGGCCGGCGTGATGACGGTCATGTGCATCCCGACCCGCGCAGCGCCGTACATGAGCGAGTGGGCCACGTTGTTGCCGTCGCCGATGTAGCACGTCTTGATCCCCTCCAGCTTTCCCTTTCGCTCGATCACCGTTTGAAAGTCGGCCAGGATCTGGCATGGGTGCTCGAGATCGCTCAGCCCGTTGATGACCGGCACCGTGGCGTGCTTCGCCAGCTCCGCAACGATGTCGTGACCGAACACGCGGGCCATGATGATGTCGACGTAGCGCGACAGAACCAGGGCAATGTCCTCGGTCGTCTCTCGCTTGCCGAGGCTGATGTCGGTGGGTGCCAGATAGATGGCGTGGCCACCGAGTTTGGTCATGCCCGTCTCGAACGAGACGCGGGTGCGCAGCGAGGGCTTCTGGAAAATCATCCCGAGCGTCTTGCCGGAAAGCGGACCCGGAGCGTCGCCGTAGCCATCCTTCTTGATCCGCGCGGCCGTGTCCAGCACGGCCAGCAATTCCTCGCGGGAAAAATCCAGAATCGATACGAAGTTCCGTCCCGTTAGATTGCAGGTCACGATGTCATCCTATTCGAGGTAGCATTGCCTGGGTGGCCCGTGGCTTTAGCCGTGGGGGACACGATTCGCTGCCGGAATCGACTCCCCCCACCTCTAAAGAGGTGCGCCACCCAGACTCAACGGCCAAAGCCATGGGCCACCCAACCGCGGGCCGATCCTACGCGCTGACACAGACCGCTCGATAGTCAGGCGATCACGCGCTCCAGCCGCTCGAGCGCCCAATCAAGTTCCTCTCTCGTGATGCACAGCGGCGGCGCCAGCCGCATGGTTTGCTCGTGCGTGTCTTTGCAGAGCATCCCCTCTTGCATCAGCTTTTCGCAGAAGACGCGTGCCTTGCCGGCCGACGCTTCAAAGTCGATGCCGATCCACAGACCCCGACCGCGAATCTCACGAATCTTGTCGGTCCTCAACGCCCGGATTCGCTCGAGCAGGTACGCGCCTTGCTCCGTCGCGTTGTCTTGAAACTCGTGGGTGCGAAGAATCGCTATGACCTTGCGGGCGATCGCGCACGCTAACGGATTGCCGCCGAATGTGCTGCCGTGATCGCCCGGCGTGAAGACGCTCAGAATATCGCGGCTCGACACGACGGCCGAGATGGGCATCACCCCCCCACCCAGCGCCTTGCCCAGGATGAAGATGTCGGGCTTTACGCCTTCGTGATCGCACGCGAACGTCTTTCCCGTTCGTCCCAGCCCGGCCTGCACCTCGTCGGCGATCATCAACACGTTACGTTCGCTGCAGAGCTTGCGAACCTCGGCCAGATAACCGTCGGGCGGTATGATGATCCCGGCCTCGCCCTGAATCGGCTCGACCAGGAAACCCACGGTGTTGTCGTCGATCGCGGCGCGAAGTGCCTCGATGTTTCCGAACTCGACAATCTCAAAGCCCGGCGTGAACGGTCCGAACCCGGTGCGGCATTGCGGATCGGTGCTGAAGCTGATGATCGTCGTCGTACGCCCGTGGAAGTTCTCGGAACAGCAGATGATCTTGGCCTTGCCTTCGGGGACGCCCTTCTTCAGGTAGCCCCACTTCCGTGCGGTCTTGACGGCCGTCTCGACCGCCTCGGCGCCGGTGTTCATCGGCAGCACCGCCTCCATACCGCAAAGCTCGGCCAGCTCCTTGCAGAACGGGCCTAGCTGATCGTTCTGAAACGCTCGCGACGTCAGCGTCACGCGATCGAGTTGTGCCTTGGCGGCGGCCAGCAGCTCCGGATGTGAATGCCCGAAGTTGACGGCCGAGTACGCGGCGAGCATGTCCATGTAGCGTTTGCCGTCGACGTCTTCGACCCACACGCCGTCGGCCTTGGCCACCACCACCGGCAGCGGATGGTAATTGTGCGCCGCCCATCGCTCGACCAACTCGATGTGCTGTTGCCCCGGCAAGATTGTCTTCTCCGTCATCGTTTCCGTGCTCATCTCGAATGCCCCCGATTATTAACGACCGACCCTGTCGGCCGGTTCGCCGGGAGTATAGCCAATTCTCGATCATCAACGCAAACAAGAATTGATCCCCACGCTAGCCGGGCGCACGTCGGCGCGAACAAACTTCATTTCGCTGCCGTTTCATCGGGGAGCCTTCGACGATTCTTCGCAGGAGCTGGGAAATCCGGCTCTGATCGGCGCTTGTGTCCTTTTGCGGCCTCTTTAGAATGCCGGTGCTCGCCGCCGCCGATCGAGACTGTCTCGCGCGCGGCAAGGTGCAACCGGCGCGGCGTATCCGGCCCCAGGGCGAAAGGTGGAACGTTGAACATTCATATCTCGAAGCGAGTTACGGCCCTGTTTCTCGCGGCATTGCTCTTCGCCTGGGGTGGCGTTGCCGGCTGCCGCATGAAAGAAGAAGATGCGCCCGAACCACCAGAAACCTCCCAGCCCCACACGGCTCCGTCCACGACCTCCTCGGGTGCATCTCTCTCCGGTCACGAGCGCATGCTGGCGCTGCTGCGTCGCATCGCAGAGGATGACACGTTCGATAACGAGTACGTCGGTACCAAGAAGCTGTTCGAACAGCGAGCCAAACTGGCTGCACTGACGGACGACTCGTCGCTGGTGGACCGACTCCGCGTCTACAAGAATCTCGCAATCGAAGAGCTTCGCGTCGGCACCACCAACGAAGCGATCAGGCTGTTTACCGAGGCGTACAACATGATCCCCAAACTGGATCCGAAGTTTCGGCGTGATGCCGCCATCGTGCTGGCGTACAACACCGGTGTTGCCTATCTGCGTCTAGGCGAGGATCTGAACTGCGTAGCCCGTCACACACCCGAGAGCTGCTTGCTACCGCTTCGCGGAGGTGGCATTCATGTTGACCAAGAGGCCGCCCGCTCGGCCATTGAATACTTCGATGTCGTGATCCAAGCGGCACACGACCGGCCGACCTACCGGCTTTCCGCGCTCTGGCTGCTCAACATCGCCTACATGCTGGTGGGTGAATACCCCGACGGCGTGCCGGAGCCACAGCGCATTGACCCGGACACGTTTGCGTCCGACGTGAGTTTCCCGGAGTTCACCAACATTGCCGCGGATCTGGGAATAGACGTCTTCGACTATTGCGGCGGCGCGATCGTCGACGATTTCGACGGCGACGGGCATCTCGATATCGTCAGTTCCACCTCGGACGCTACCGGTCAGTTGCGCTACTTTCGAAGCAACGGCGACGGCAGCTACACCGAGCGAACGTCCGAAGCAGGGCTCGATGGTCTCTTCGGCGGTCTCAACATAAACCACGCCGATTACGACAACGACGGCGATCTCGATATTCTCGTACTTCGCGGTGCCTGGTTTCCAGGCGCCTACGGACTTCAGCCGAACTCCCTGCTCAGAAACAACGGCGACGCGACTTTCGTGGACGTGACCTTCGAAGCAGGCCTCGGCGACGTTCATTACCCAACGCAGACGGCCGGATGGATGGACTTCGACAACGACGGCGACCTCGACCTGTACATCGGGAACGAGGCAACGCTGGAAGTTCGCAATCCAAACCAGTTGTTCCTCAACAACGGTGATGGAACCTTTACCGATATCGCGAAAGAGGCCGGGGTTCAAGACTTTCGCTACACCAAGAGTATTGCATGGGGCGACTACGATGGAGACGGGTTTTTCGATCTGTACGTCTCCAACCAGCAACAGCCCAATCGCCTTTACAAGAACCAGGGCGACGGGACCTTTCGTGACGTCGCGCCGGAGCTCGGTCTGACGCTTCCCCTCAATGCGTTCGTGACCTGGTTTTGGGACTTTGACAATGACGGGCTGATGGATCTGTATGTCGCGAGCTACAAGGCCCTCCCCTTCCCCGACCGACTTCACACCGTGGTCGCCAGCTATCTCGACCTCCCGCACCCGGGTGAACGATCGCGACTCTACCGCGGCGTGGGCGAGGGTCGCTTTGTCGAGGTCGGCGAGGAGATGAACCTCGGTCTGACCACCCAAACGATGGGTGCTAACTTTGGTGATCTCAACAACGACGGGTTCCTCGATTTCTATCTCGGGACCGGATATCCCTTCTACGACGGTCTCATGCCCAACGTCATGTATCTCAACCTTTCTGGCAAGCGATTTGCCGACGTGACGACCGCCGGTCGATTCGGGCATCTCCAGAAAGGGCACGGCATCTGCTTTGCGGATCTCGACGGCGACGGCGATCAAGACGTGTTCCAACAGATGGGCGGTCACTTCCCCGGTGACGCCTTCGGCAACGTGCTCTACGAAAACCCCGGATTCGGGAACCATTGGATCAAGATTCGACTGGTCGGGCGGCAGTCGAACCGCTTCGCGATCGGCGCACGCATACGGATCGACGTTCAAGACGGTGACCGGCGACGGTCGATCTACAAGGTGGTGAACAGTGGCGGGAGCTTCGGGTCAAATCCTTACTTGCAGCACCTCGGACTGGGTGGCGCTGTAGAGATCGACACGCTCGAAATCCGCTGGCCGGCAACCGGAAAGGCGCAGACATTCCGCGATCTCGCCGTAGACCAGCGCATCGAGATCGTGGAGGGACAACCCTCGCTGCGCATTGTCCCGGAACGATCCTTCCGTTTCGCTCGGTAACCCCCGGGCGCGGAACAGAGCCTATTCGAGCCCAAGCAAGTGCGGTGCCCGTCTACACATGCACGCCGCAGCGGATTCGCCTATGATCGCAACTCGTGCAAGGTTACGCGAGGCGCCGCACCGCGAACCGAGCACGATTGGTGTTCTGAGTTTTCTCGGGTTGAGCCGATTGCCATGAATGTCCTTGACAGCCGATGGGGGCGCGGAGCGCCCGGTTGGTGCTGCGCGCTGCTTTGCCTTGTGTCCACCGGCTGCGACCGCCGCGACGTTTCCAAAGCCGCCGGCGCGGCGGGCGCTCGCAACCGTGATTTCGCTGTGCGGGCATGGTTCACGGAGATCACTTCCGAGGTCGGGCTTGACTTCGTGTATGAAGCCGGCGCCAAAGGAAAGCTCTACATGCCGGAGATCATGGGCGCGGGGGCGGCACTGTTCGACTACGACAACGATGGCGATCTCGACATTTACCTGATCAACGGCAACCGCGACTTGCCCAGGATGGTCAAATCTGAAGCACTAACCAACCGACTCTTTCGCCAAGACGCCGACGCCGGCAAGCCGGTTCGCCGGTGGTTCGTGGATGTGACCGAAGAGTCCGGACTCGGTGACGGCGGCTACGGAATGGGTGTGGCGATCGGCGATATCGATAACGACGGCGACATGGACGTCTACGTCACGAACTTCGGTCGCGACACGCTCTTTCGTAACCGCGGCGACGGAACCTTCGAAGACATCACCGCGCAAGCCGGCATCACCGCAGAAAGCTGGTCATGCTCGGCCACGTTCCTGGACTACGATCTGGATGGATTCCTCGATCTTTACATCACCCGGTATGTCGAGTTCAATCCGTTGAAGCCCTGCACCGATCGCGCGGGGCGCCCCAACTACTGCGGTCCGCTCTCCCTTCCCCCCGTTCATGACCTCCTGCTGCGCAACAATGGAGACGGCACGTTTGTCGATGTGAGCGAGCAGGTCGGTATCGCTTCGACCCTGGCCGCCGGGCTGGGCGTGGTCTCCGAAGACTTCAACGATGACGGAAGACCCGACCTCTACGTCGCCAACGACGGATACCCCAATCAGCTCTGGATCTCCAGCCCGGATCACCCGTTCCAAGACGCCGCACTGCTCACCGGCGCCGCCTACAGTTGGAACGGAACACCGGAAGCCGGCATGGGCGTCCTCGCCGCCGATCTGGACAACGATGGCCACCTGGACCTTTTCATGACGCATCTCGCCAGTGAATCCAACACGTTCTATCGAAACCTCGGCGGCACGCGCGGCTTTAGCGATGTGACCGGGGAATCCGGATTGGCGTTTTCGAGTATACCCTTCACCGGCTTCGGAACGTGCGCGTTTGACGTGGAGTTGGACGGCGACTTGGACTTGCTGGTCGTGAACGGACGCGTCGATCGAGGCGACCCCCGGTCTGATTCGGACATGCCGCCTCCCTGGGACATGTACGCGGAGCCGAACCTCTTCTACCTCAACGACGGCACCGGAACATTCGCATTGAGCCAAGCGCAGGCGGGCTCATTCGGAGACCGCGTGGAGGTCACACGGGGCTTGGTCGTCGGTGACATCGACTCCGATGGCGATCAGGACGTGCTGATCAGCAACATTCAGGGGCCGGCTCGGCTGTATCGCAACGATGCGCCGCGAAAGGGCCATTGGCTCAGTGTTCGTGCGCGCGACCCACAACTTCGACGAGACGCGATCGGTGCCGTTGTCTCCGTCTTCCTCGGTGAACGACGCCTCCTGCGAACCATCACCAGCGGGTTCAGCTATCTCTCCGCCAGTGAACCCATCGCGCATTTCGGCCTCGGTAAGGCTGCACGAGTCGATCGAATCGAGGTGCGCTGGCCGGGCGGTGTATACGAGACGTTTCCCGGCACGCCGGCAGACCGGTCCATCGTGCTGCGCCGCGGCGAAGGCGAGCGAAAGCGATGATGAAGGTTAGACGGTTTCGATCCCGGCGCGCCGGGAACGTTTTGACGTTTTCACTGGCATTGCTCGTACTCGCCGTGATGTTCGCACTCCACCGAGGTGGCATGTGGCCTTTCGATGCGTTGGACGCGACCGCCTCGATCACAGACGTACCGCCCGGCAAGCCGGTGATTCCCGCGCTGGACACAACGAACATGCAGCCCCGCGTCGCCCGCCTGTTCGACGAGACCCGCCGACGCGTGCTCGATCAGCCTCATTCAGCGCAGGCCTGGGGCAAACTCGGAGCCGTCTGTGAGGTCCACGTTCTACGTGAACAGGCCGAGGTCTGCTATCGACGTGCCCACGCACTGGCGCCCGACGATTTCCGTTGGACCTATTTCCTCGCCATCGTACTCGACGCGCTTGGCCGAGATACGCAAGAGTCGATCGACCTTTACCGCGAAGCCGCCCGAGACCGTCCGCGCTATGCGCCGCTGTGGTTCCGTTTCGCCGAAACACTCGCCGGGCGTGGACAACTCGAATTGGCGAGGGATTCCTACCGTAAGGCCCTCGAATTCGATGACACGCTCGCCATCGCGCATTATGGAGTTGGGCAGATCCTGTTGAAGCTCGGTGATTCGCAGGCCGCCGTCCACCACCTCGAGCGCGCCTCGACCCTAGCGCCAAACGACGGCCCAACCATGGCGGCGTTAGCGCAGGCTTACATGCGCATCGGAGACGACCCACGTGCCCTGAGGGCTTCGGACGCATCCAGGCGGCTTTCGCCCGACCTCGCGTTGAACGATCCCGTTCGCGGTATGGTTCACGCATTGGGCGCCAGCTCGAACGTCTGTTACGACCGCGCGGTGCAACTCCTCAAGTCCGGCCGTCCGCAGGAGGCGCTGCCGTACCTCCGAACGCTCGAGCGGGTCAGACCCGAGGACCCCAAGGTCCGCCTCTGGTCCGCCTTTGCCCATCTGAGGCTGGGCGATCGAGAACGGTCACGAAGCTATCTCGACACCGCCCTGCGACTCAAGGAGGCACTGGAAGACGCGGACCGAACGATCGCGCCCCTTCCGACTGCTCGTCGCCAACTGGACGAGACGATTCACGAGTTCCGGCGCGAGTATTTGGAAGCCGTCACCCGACACGGCGACGCGCGCGAGCTAAGGCGCGCTATCAGGAAATTCGAGCAAGCCTCCAACCAAGTGCCACTTAGCGCGACAGCGCAAATAACCTGGGGCAATGCGCTGCTCAAGATCGGCGAGCCGGCGAAAGCCCGACTCCGTTACCTCGAGTCCGTCCGACTCGATCCCGAGAATGCGGATGCGTATTTCAACCTCGGCTTGATCGCCGACAAGCTCGGCAAGGTGGAAGAGGCGATTGCATACTTCGGCCGGGCCGCCGAAATCTCCCCCGATCAGGAACTGACGCGCCGGCTTGCGAACCTGAAATCCAGGCTCGAATCGCCGTAGACAAACCAGAGCCGTGCCTCACGGAGTCGAATGTGCCGCCGGGCGCACTTCTCGGTTGCGTTCCGGTAGCGAATCTGGTAGGTTATCCGCTTAGGGAAAACGCCCATCGAGCATCGATTTAGATGACTGTTCTTGTGTAGCGGCTCCGCTTGGGGGCTGGCTTTGAGAGGGTGAAGCATGACCAGGTCCAGTGCTCCGGTGACGATCGCGGTAATGGTCTTGTTGATCGGCCTGCCCGCGAGTGCAGATCCCATCATCGAGCTTCGTCCCATCAGTGCCTCCGGCCCGCACGCCATCGCCGGTAACCAGATCACCCTCGACGAGCCGGGGCAACGGATCTTTCTCGAGGTCTTCATCGCCGACTGGGATCCCGATCTCGACGGGATCCCCCTCCTGGCCGGCTTCCAGGCTTCGCTCGATTCATCGGGCTATTCCAGCGGTACGCTCGGCCAGCTCGTGACGGCCAACGTGCTCTGCACCGAAGACGCGGAATGCGAGACCGCCTTTGGCCCCCTGGCGACGTGCGGGTATCCGTTTCATCCGGGTGAGTGTACACCGGGATTCCAAGACCTCCTTCGAGACGATTGGATTCTCAACGGCGTGAACGGTATCCCGGCGATGGATCTGGGCACGCCCGATTTCCGATGGGCTGGCGCCGTCGTCTTCGGCGGTGTGGCGGACTCGGGTACGCCGCGCTATGTGGGTACGCTCGTCCTCGACGTACCGCTCGGGACCATCGGCACGTTCACGCTGGGCTTCAATCCTGAACCGTCCAGCAGCCTGCAAGACTCCAGCCTTGTGCCAATCTCACCTCTGGTATTCGTTCCGGCAACGATCCTCATCGCGTGCGGGCTGAACGCCGACTGCGACGACGGCAATGCCTGCACGGATGACACCTGCCTGCCGAATGGTTCATGTTCGTCTCAGACGAACTACAACGACACCGTCTTTTGCTGCAACCCGGCCGATCGAACGTTGACCGCGTTGGACGACGGCAACGCCTGCACGGTCGGAACGTGCGATCCGACCGACGGATCCGTTTCGCAGGATCCGCTTCCATCGGGCACGACATGTGGGAACTCCGCCTCCGACGTATGCGATGCGCAGGACACGTGCGATGGCAATGGCGTCTGTGTTGATCAGTTCGCGCCGAGTGGAACCGCCTGCGGCAATCCGGCCAGTGCAGAGTGCAACATGCCGGATACTTGCGATGGGGCGGGCGTGTGCCTGTCAAACGTGGAACCGTCGGGCGCGCCCTGTGGCGACCCCGCCGACACGACCTGCAATCCCGCGGACACCTGCGACGGACTCGGCGCGTGCGTCACCAGAATCGCAACGCTCAGCACGCTCTGCGGCGATCCTTCGGACACCGAGTGCGACGACCCGGACACCTGTGACGGCGCCGGGCTCTGCCTGTCGAACGCGGCGCCGGGCGGCCTGCTCTGCGGTGACCCGATTGGCGATCAGTGTGATAACCCCGATTCCTGCGATGGTACCGGTGCCTGCCTGTCTAATCCCGTCGCTACAGGTGTGGTGTGTGGAAATCCGGGCACCACGGAATGTGACAATCCAGACGCGTGTGACGGCGCCGGCGCTTGCAACCCCAACCATCTGGCGGACGATTCCCTGTGCAGCGACGACGGCAATGAGTGTCGAGACGATGTCTGCCTGAGCGGCGTCTGCTCCCATCCGCTCACGCCGGCGGGCGTGTCCTGCGGCGATCCATCGGCTACGGAATGCGACGGCGCGGATAGCTGTGATGGGGCCGGCACCTGTCAGACGAATCTCCAACCGACGGGGGCCGCCTGCGGCGATCCGACGACCACGGACTGCGACCGAGCCGATTCCTGTGACGGAGGCGGAACCTGCCTGACCCATCTCGAACCAACCGGCTCCGCCTGCGGCGACCCATCCGACACCGACTGCGATGCCCCCGACACCTGCGACGGGCTCGGCATCTGCCTTGCCAACGTCGCGCCGACCGGGCTGCCGTGTGGAAACTCGGTCGGCAATCAGTGCGATGACCCCGACTCCTGCGACGGCGCCGGTCTGTGTGAGCCGAACTTCGTTCTGGCGGGAACCGCCTGCGGCAACCCGGCCGATTCCGAGTGCGACAATCCCGACACCTGTGACGGCGACGGCGTTTGCGAGCCCAATCACGAACTCGACGGAACGCTCTGCAGCGACGACGGGAACGACTGCCGTGACGATACTTGCCTGGGCGGCGTCTGCTCCCATCCGCTCTCAATAGTCGGCACACCATGCGGCGATCCGACCGCAACCGACTGCAACGATCCCGACGCCTGCGACGGTGCCGGAACGTGCCTGCCGGCCCTCGTTTCTTCTGGAACGCTCTGCGGTGACCCAAGTAGTACGCTTTGCACCGCGCCCGATACTTGCGACGGATTCGGAACATGCCTGCCCAACGATGTGCCCGACACAACGAGCTGCGACGACGGTTCCTTCTGCGAAACTGGCGCAACATGCCTGGCCGGGCTGTGCGGTGGCGGGTCCGCGATCGACTGCGACGACGGTCTGCCATGCACCGTGGATAGCTGCAACGAACTCGCGCAGCAGTGCGACCACGATCTGATCGCTGGAAGCTGCCTGATCGCCGGCGCATGTTTTGCGGACGGCCAGCCCAACCCGGACAACGACTGCCAGGTGTGCGATTCCTTCCTCGACGCGACGGATTGGACGCTGCTTCCGGCGGGCAGCGCCTGCGACGACCGCGACCCCTGCACCGGTACGGGCGATCCGGGCATCGGGTTTGACGCTTGCGACGCGGTCGGGCTCTGCACCGGTACGACCGACCCGAACTGCAACGACGACTGCATCAACGCCGTGCCCGTCTTCGACGGAGCCAACCTTGGCAACAACGAGAACCGAGGCCCCGACGATGACGAAGCCCTCTGCCAGTTCGATTCCGACAATGACGTCTGGTTCGTGTACGACGCGTTGTGTACCGGACCCGTCTCGATGGACACGATCGGAAGCGCGTTCGCACCGTCGAATGACACGGTCTTGACCGTGTACGAGATCTGTGGTGGTCAGGAGGTTGCCTGCGACGACGACGGAGGCCCCGGGCTCCTGTCACTCGTTGCGTTCAACGCCCTCGCGGGGCAATCCTACTTCATTCG
>JADFRH010000036.1 GCA_022561415.1 Planctomycetota bacterium | reverse complement strand
TAGCGTTTCGGTGGTTTGATCACGCGGCGTGGCAGGAGTCCCGTCGGTCGCATCGAGCTCTTGACGAAGGGGGTTATCGTCAGGCACATCCGGATTTGGAGGATCGACGGTCACGTGTCCCATCTCCGCAGAAGGTTGCTCATCGATTGTCTCATGCTCGGCAGTTCGATGCAACCGCGCCGGGCTGCATTTATCCAGGGGTAACGGCTTTCGCCAGGCTGCTTCGACGCGGTAGACTGCATCGTGATTCCGGGGACCGAGCGGAACTCGAACAGACGACACCGCACCAGACGGCCGTAGCCATCCAGCCCGATCCGTCGCGGCTGAGGCCAAAAATCCGCCTATCGGCGCGGGCGCCGGGTCGCGTCATCCGCGATTTTCGGCCGAAAACGGGCCGGAAAAGATTCCCTAACATTTTCCGAATATTTCTCTTGCCAGGTGGCCGACAATGAGCTAGAGTGCGGTTTTATCGAACGTAGGGAGACATGGAATGTCGCTGCTGGTGACCGGTAGCATCGGAATCGATTCGGTAACGACCCCCCACGGGTCCGCGGACAGCGTCCTGGGCGGCACGGCCGTCTATTTCTCCTTCGCGGCCTCCTATTACGTTCCCGTGCGGCTCGTGGCCAGCGTGGGCGAGGACTTCCCCGACGAGTTTCGCCGGATTCTCAAGTCTCGGGAGATCGATCTGGCCGGCCTCGAGGTCCGCCCCGGCAGCAAGACGTTTCGTTGGACGGGCCGGTTCGAGGGCGACATGAACGTGGCCGAGACCGTCGACGTCCAGCTCAACATTCTGGGCGAGGCGGCGCCCACGGTCCCCGCCTCCTTCCTCGACAGCGAAACGGTTTTCTTGGCCAACACGCACCCGACCGCGCAGCGAGCGGTCCTGTCGCAGCTCACCGCGCCCAAGCTCTCGGTTTGCGACTCGATGAACCTCTGGATCAAGAACGAGCGGGATTCGCTGATGGAGACCCTGTGGCTGGTCACCGGCGTCATCATCAACGACGCCGAGGCGCGGCAGCTCACGGGGAAGATGAACCTGATCGAAGCGGGTGAGTCGGTGCTCGCGCTGGGACCGAAGTTCGTCGTCATCAAAAAGGGCGAACACGGCGCCATTTTGTTGACGGCCGACGGCCCGTTTGCGATCCCCGCGTTTCCCACCAAAGATGTTCGCGATCCGACGGGGGCCGGTGACAGCTTCGCCGGCGGATTCGTTGGCTTTTTGGCCCACGAAGGGCGACATGATACGCCAACGCTGCGGCGTGCGATGGTTCGCGGCACGGTGGCCGCTTCGTTTACGATTGAAGATTTTTCGCTCGGACGCGTGCTGAAGCTCACACGAAGCGAAATCGATTGTCGCGTTGACGACTTCGTTTCAATGCTTCGATTGGAATAACTACGGACATGTCGCGAGAGAATATGGTCAACACGCGTGCGACTGTTTGTAGCCATTGAGTTGAGCGATCGGGTTCGATCGGTGCTCGCTGACGTGCAAGCGTCGCTGGGCGCGACCTCCCACGGGATACGCTGGATACCGCGAGATCGGATGCACCTGACGCTAAAGTTTCTCGGCGATGTGCCGGATCGCGACGTTGATGGCGTAGCCAAAGCCGTCCGCAGCGTTGCCAAGGAATTGAAGGGTTTCGACATGGAAATCGCAGGAGCAGGCTGTTTTCCGCCGCGCGGCCCCGTGCGAATCGTGTGGGCGGGTCTGCAAGAGAAGTCCGGAACCTTGGCCGAATGCGCGAAACAACTGGATCAGGGCCTGCATCCGCTCGGCTTTCCTCAGGAGCTACGGCCCTTCTCGCCGCATCTCACCCTCGCACGGCTGCGGCACGATGACTCCGACGGAGCCCTTCGCACTGCCGTGGAAAAATGCACGTACTCTCCCGTGACGCAAGCCGTATCGAAGCTAACCCTGATGTCCTCGGTCCTGTCGCGAAAGGGACCGACCTATGCGCCGATTTGTTCGGCCCGGTTCAGTCGAATCTGATAACCAACGCTTGGAGCATGACCAGATGAAAATCGCCAGAAACGAAATCCAGAACGAAAAGCGGGAAGAAGCACTCGGCCGTGCCTTGCAGCAGATCGAAAAGACCTACGGCAAGGGCGCCATTATGAAGCTCGACCAAATGAACGCCGACATCGAGGGCATCTCGACCGGCACGCTCTCACTGGACCTCGCCCTGGGTGGTAATGGACTGCCGCGCGGGCGAGTCATCGAGATATTCGGTCCCGAGGCGTCGGGTAAGACGACGCTCGCGCTCCACGTGGCTGCCTCGGGCCAGCGAGACGGCGGCGTCGCGGCCATCGTGGATGCCGAACATGCGATGAATCCCTCATGGGCGAGAAAATGCGGCATCAATCTCGAAAGGCTGCTCATCAGCCAGCCGGAGTGCGGTGAGGAGGCGCTCGAGATCACCGAGATGCTCGTGCGAAGCAATTCCGTTGACGTAATCATCATTGACTCCGTGGCCGCGCTCATTCCGCGATCGGAGCTCGAAGGCAACATGGGCGACGCGCAGATGGGCTCGCAGGCCCGCCTGATGAGTCAGGCGTTGCGCAAGCTCACCGCGGCCATCGGCAAGTCCAACTCGGTCGTCATATTCATCAACCAGATTCGCATGAAGATCGGCGTGATGTTCGGCAATCCCGAGACCACCACCGGCGGGCGGGCGCTGAAGTTCTACTCCACCGTTCGACTGGACGTCCGGCGCATCGGTTCGATCAAAGAAGGCGAGACCATTACCGGAAACCACGTTCGCGTCAAAGTCGTCAAGAACAAGGTGGCCGCTCCGTTTCGCCAGGCCGAGTTCGACATTATGTTCGACAGCGGTATCAGCCGCGAGGGCGACCTGTTGGATCTGGCCATCGAAGACGGGTTCATTGCCAAGAGCGGCTCCTGGTTCAGCCATAAGAGCGTGCGCCTCGGTCAGGGACGTGAAAACGTCAAACAGTTCCTACGCGACAATCCCGACCTTTGCACCGAGCTGGAACAGGCCGTGATCGCGAAGCGCGCGCCGCGCAAGGCCGAAGACGAAGCGAAAGACGCCGGCGACACGACGGCATCCAAGACCAAGGGGTCCGCGCCCAAACCGGTAGAGGCGAAGCGCAAACGGGCGTAGCGCTTCGTTGCACCTAATATGATGGGGGTGACCCGGTCAGGGTGGCATGGTCAAGCCCCGGTACTCCGGTGCGCCGCCATGCGTCCCCACCGGCCGGCGGATGTGGCCCGCCATTCGTCCCAAAGACATGGCGGTCCCGGCGCGCCGGGACTTGCCCATGGCACCCGGCCGGCAGGCTCGATCACGGGCGGGAATGCCGAGTTTGAGGATCGGCTGAATCCGTAGCTCCGATAAGCCGACATGTCATGTGCGGGGGCTCTGCGCACGCGGCAGACCTTTTCGTGACGCTGGTGCGCTGTCGTGCCGGAAGGTCGCGCGCCTCCGCAACCTGCAACCGTCATGACACGAACCGTGATCGTCATCGGACCTTCTCCCGACGCCGTTGGCGGCATGGCCAGCGTCGTTGCCCAGACCCTCCGCCTGGAGTTCGACGGGCGATACTGCTTGCGTTTTTTCCCTACCACGGCCTCGACCGGCGACCATGAGACATGGTGGCAGCGCCTGACCCGCCATCTCCGGCATCTCGGGCGGCTGCGTCGGCTGATCCGCGAATCCAATCGCCCGATCGTTCACATCCACACCTGCAGCGGATTCTCATTCCTCCGTTCTGCGATGGACATGATGATCGCGCGCAGCCACGGCTGCCGCACCCTGCTGCACATTCACGGCGCAAAGTTCGATTTGTTCTTCGATGCGATACCCGCCTATCGCCGCCTGCTGGTTCGGCGATGCCTGTCCCGTGCGGATCGCGTGATTGCCCTCTCGAACGGCTGGCGTCGCAAGCTTCACGACATGGCGCCGAACGCACGTCTGAGCGTCATCGAAAACGCGATCGACTGCCCCGCCGCGAAAACAATCTCCCGCCGCCCCGGCCCATTCCGGTTCGTCCTCTTGGCGCGGATGGATGCGTGGAAAGGGATCGACGATCTGCTGTCTGCGTGCTTGACACTGGTCGCCGACTCGGTCGACTTCGAACTCGTTCTGGCAGGCCCCGGCGGGACGGCCGGTGACGCGGTCTCACTCGAGGCGAAAATCAAGAGAATGGGCTTGGCCGGAACCGTTCGCTATGTCGGACCGGTCCACGGACGCGAAAAGGACGATCTGTTTCGAAACTCCGACGCTTATGTGCTGGCGAGCTGGAGCGAAGGGCTGCCCGTTTCCTTACTAGAGGCGCTTGCGTACGGCCTTCCCGCCGTCGCGACGCGCGTCGGGGCCGTCCCCGAGGTCATCACCGACGGTCGCGAGGGATGGCTGGTTCCGGCGAAGCAACCTGACGCCCTCGCAGGCGCCATGCGCAAAATGATCGACGACCCATCGCGCCGGGCGACGATGTCCGACGCGGCACGGGGACTCGCCAAACGGCGGTTCTCCGTCCTTCGGCTGCGGGATGATCTGCTTAGGCTCTACGATGAACTGACAGGCACGGATTCCCTTGCCCCCACAAGCTCTCTCGTGGCGCGTCTAAGAAGTCCTTTTCCGAGCCGCGTCCGTAAGGAAGCGGTCTGACTTTCCCACAGGAAACCGCTCCGTAGTGGTTGCTGCTCGGTTCGAAGCAACCCTTAGTAAACACGCTCTCAGGCTGGAAGAGCGCCCGACCGGCGAGCGCGAGTGTGCCGCAGTGTGATAGGGCGGTTTCGGATTCCGTGTATGGGAAGTTTGGAGTGGGGACGGGATGGGAATCCCGTCCCAGCGGTGTCCGGGAAAGCGAAACAGGGCGGCTAATCGATCGACGAAGTGCCGCCGGCGTGGGACTCCAGGACGACGGTACCGCTGGCCGTGTTGATGTGGTCGGCCCGCGGCGCCACTTTCCGGTAGCCGAGGTACTGCATGATCTCGAACACCTCCGTCCAGCTCGGGAACGGGCGGTCGTTGATCTTCTTGTACTCGTCGATCGCCATGACGAACTCGAGCAGTTCGCCGGTGATCTCGCCCTCTTCGGCTGCCCGTCTGACTTCGCCGCGCCTTCGCCCCGGTCCGCGACGACGATCCATGCTGGCCCGCCGATCAGCGGCTTTACGCCGATCGTCCTTGCCGCCTTCCCCGCGCCGATCCGGTGCTGTGTGGTGTTCAGACATACGCATAAGATCGGTATCCGGCACCGCCGGCTTGACACTCGAAAACACCCCGGTACCGAAACGCCCTGGAGCCGCAGGCTTATCGGCACGGACCCCGGCGCCCTCTCCGACCGTCCCCCAAAGGCAATCGAACGATCCTTGTTATCGCCCCCGCATCGACCGGGCCGAGCCGCTCCGCCGGTTTCTTCGCGCCTCGTGTAAACGGCTCCGGTCGGTCGATTTGGTTAGGAGGCGTAGCTGGCTCACGCCGGCGACTTGGCCTAGAATCAGTAACGGGCGGTATGGGAAGAATCCCGTGGGCCGCTGGACGAGAGAGCATGACCGACAAAATACGACAACCGAAAAGGACACTCGACACGATCGAGCCACTGGGCAAGCGCGTGCTGATCCGAAAGGACGAGGACAAGCGCGTCACCAAGGGCGGCATTGAACTGCCCGACTCGATCGAAATCCCCACGATCACAGGTCGTGTCGTCGCCATCTCCGCGCAGATCGAGCACGACGATGATTTTCCGATCCGGCAGTACGACCGGGTTCTGTTCAACCCGAAGAGCGCCATCCCGGTCGAGTTCGACGCCGACAATTACCTCTACGTCGTTCCGATCGAGGATGTGGTCGCGGTGTTTAGAAAGAACACATAACCGAAGTCCGCCCGGACCGCAGCGCGGCCTTTGTCGGCGGTACCAACGATGATCAAGCTACCCACCCCCGCTCTGATCGGCGTGATTCATCTGCCCGCCTTGCCCGGAAGCCCCGCGCACCTGCTTCCGATGGACGAAATAATCGAGCGGGCGATCGCTGACGCGAAAACGCTCGAGGCCGCCGGGTTTGACGCCGTCATCGTCGAAAACTACGGCGATGCGCCATTCACAAGGAACAAAGTTCCGCCGGCCAACGTGGCAGCCATGGCGATCGCAGCCGAGCATGTTCGTCGAGCGGGGAAGTTGTCCGTGGGTATCAACGCCCTGCGAAACGACGCCCAAGCGGCGCTCGGTATTGCGGCCGCCGCCGGTGCCTCCTTTGTTCGCATCAACGTTCACACGGGCGTCTGCGCGACCGACCAGGGTCTGATCGAGGGCGACGCCCACGAAACGCTCAAGTACCGCAAACTGCTCGGCCGTCCGATTGCCATTCTGGCGGACGTTCACGTCAAACACGGACACACGCTGAGCGAGCCCGACATCGCCGAGGCCGCACGAACCACCGCCTACCGCGGCCTGGCGGACGGTTTGATCGTCACGGGTGCAGCAACGGGTCGAGCCGTGGATCCCGACGACCTACGGCGTGTCCGTCAGGCCGTGCCTGATCGGCGCCTCTTTGTGGGAAGCGGGGCAACCCCCGAGACAGTCGGTCCGCTTCTCGAGATAGCAGGCGGGGTCATCGTCGGCACAGCGATCCGAGAAGGACGCGAAATCTCCAATCCGATCGATCCTGACGCCGCGCGGGGTGTATTGCCAAGCTCACGGCACTGAGCTAACGTGGAGGCGGAGTGGATTCCGATACCGTGCCCACGGCCCGGCCGACGATCGGTTCGGTCATGCCGGTGGGCTCGACAACCTGACGGGAGCAAGCCATGCCGAGCCAACTAAGTACAAAATCGGACTTTACCGAGACCTTTGCCATACACGTTGCGTTGAAGGGAGCGTTGAAGTCCAAACTCTATCAAAAGAATCCGGCCGTAAAGCGGTCGGCCGAGAAGCTCTCGGCGGAACTGGATAGTGAACGCTCCATCTTCGGGCGACAACTGAAGATGATCACACTCATGGAGAAAGGCGCGAGCCTGGCGGAGATGGGTCGGAAGCTGCGTTGCTCGCGCCGCACGGTCTTTCGATACCTGAATCATCTCGAAGACGCAGGCATCTCGATCAACCTGGACGGCAGCCGGTATCTGGTGGACAAGAGCGTCACGCGAATGCTGCGGGCGTAGACCGCGCCCCGTTCCGTGCGGATCATCAGCGCCGGCTGCGCTCGGCCTTCCGCGCTGCCCGAGCCGCCAACGCAAGAAACGAATCCGCCAGATCGCCCGAGACATCGCCTGCGCCGGGTCGCGCCACGCAGATGATGTCGAACCCTTTCGGCAGCGTGTCTTTGTTTCTGCGGAACGCCTCACGGATGCGCCTACGCACGGCGTTGCGGCGCACGGCGTTGCCGACGCGTCTTGAAGTGATCACGCCGAGCCGGGACCACGCCAGTCCGTTATCGGACAAGTGAACGACCAGTGTATCGCTCGCGGCGGTGTGTTTCTCGGCGAATACGCGCGCAATCTCGCTCGACGTGCGCAACCTCTGGGCACTTCGGAAACGCCGGTCCGAAGATGTCTTCTGGGAATGGGCATCTGTCGTCATGGCCACATCTCCGCAACGTCCTCGATCAAGGATGATCCACGGGTATCATTATCAGTCACACGCCGATGCGAACGCCGCCAATCTCGCGGCGCATCTTACCGTCGCGTCGAACTCTTCGCGACTTTCCCACCTCTGCCGCACCGCGCCAGCCGATAACCCGAACGCTGAACCGGCGCGCGCATGTGAAGTATTCAGCGGGCTTCGCCGAGGATACCAAACGGGCAACGCAAGGAACATTCGGCGGGCTCTCCCACGTTTGTGTTTCCCATGGAAACTGACAATTCGAAGGGCAGGACACCGTGAAGAAGTTGCACGACACCAAGCGCATGTTTCGGGGGATCAAGTACTTAATTCCGCGCAGCGGAACTGTTTGCCGAGTTAGGCTCTACGGTCGCGGCGAACTACGCGCGTTCCGAGCGGAGTTGGAGTTGCTGCAACGCATCGCGAACGCCGCGCGATTCCAAGCACCGGCGCGGCCGGCGGGAGAGCCGAAGACCTTGACGGCTGAAGCATATCTGGAGCTGGATCAGATACTGCACGACGCATTGCATCCGTTGGTCGAGACCACGATCGCGCGGGTCGATCGCGACTTCACGGACTTGAAGAAGGAAATAGACATGTCGGCTGTCGATGAAGAGGCCAAGAGGATTGTTGCGGAAGCTACGGAGGCCGGCATAGACATAACGGGCACGCCGGACGAGAAAGACAGCTCCGACATCGTCGATGCGATGTCGCTCAACGAGGCGCTCGATGCCGCAGAGGCCGGTCTGGCGGCGGCCGTGGCGGGCGATTCCTTGGTACCCGCGGAAGCCACCACACCACCGACATCTGAGTCGCCCGAACCAGAGACCCCCATCGAAGATGCGGGCGTGCCCGGCGAGCCCGAAGAAACCGATTGGGTCGAGATCGAGCCGACCGGTCTGGGAGAAAACGTTGCGGACGCCTCCGCTGGGCCGGTCGAGGCACCGGAACCATTTGGCAGCGACGACCCATCCGAGCAGGCCTCGTCGATACAGCAGGACGCAGCGATCAGTACGGAGGATGTCGAAAACGCGGTCGCCGTCATCGAGCAGGGCATTCAGAAACTCGGCGCCATTCTCAAGGGCGAACTTCGGGAGCAATGGATCCGGGCCCACAACGCGCTCGACGAGGTCAATAGCAGCCGCGCCAACTTCGACGAGGAATGCAAGGCCACCCGGGAGATGCTCGAGGAGATCGCACGTCTGCGCGATGAGGCTCGCGTTGCCCGCGATGAAGCCGAGCTCGCCCGCAAGACGCTCGACGAGGTCAATGACATCCGCATGAAGATTGACGAGGAATGCAACGCTACCCGGGAAATGTTCGAGGAGATCACAGGTCTGCGCGATGAGGCTCGCATGGCCCGCGATGAAGCCGAGCTCGCCCACAAGAACGCCAAACTGCAGCGCGAAGCCGCACGGGTCGCCAAGGAACGCGCTGAGACCAGTGCCGCCGCGGCCGAGCTCGCCGCCGACCAAGCGGGGCGCGAGGTGACGACCATTCAAGACACCGGGCCGTCGGACGCCGACGGGTAGCCCCCGCCTCTCCGCCCGCTGCGTGCCCCCCTATCCCACGCCCGTGGACCGCGCCATACCTCCCGGCGCAATCCTCATCCGCTCAAGTGGACACGCCCACCGATCCTGGTGATACTGCTACCGAAACGAACACCGCGCGGGCCGACCCCCTGGAACTGACGACGAAAGAGCAGCACCATGAGCATTCTTGTTGACGCACGAAGCAGAGTGATGTGCCAGGGTATCACGGGAAAGGCCGGGGCCTTCCACACCGCCCAATGTCTGGAATACGGCACGAAGATGGTAGGCGGCGTGTCGCCGGGCAAAGGTGGCACGAAGTCCGAGCACGGTCTGCCCGTCTTCAACACCTGCCACGAGGCGGTGGCGGCCACGGGCGCGGAGGTATCGATGATCTTCGTTCCCGCTCCGTTCGCGGCGGACGCGGCAATGGAGGCGGCCGACGCAGGCTGCCGGCTCGTCGTGCTGATCACCGAGGGGGTTCCGACGCAAGACATGGTGCGCGTTCGGCATTACCTTGACGGGCGCGACGTCATGCTGATCGGTCCGAACTGTCCGGGAATCATCACGCCCGGCGGCTGCAAGGTCGGAATCATGCCGGGTTACATTCATCGGCCCTGCACCAACGGCGCCAAGAGCGTGGGCATCATCTCGCGAAGCGGCACGCTTACCTATGAGGCCGTCTGGCAATGTACGACGCGTGACATTGCGCAATCGACCTGCATCGGCATCGGCGGCGACCCGGTCAAGGGATTGAACTTCATCGAGTTGCTCGAGCAGTTCGAGGCGGACGACCAGACCCACGCCATCATCATGATTGGCGAAATCGGCGGCACCGACGAGGAGGAGGCGGCCGCGTTCATTCGCGACAACGTTTCCAAGCCCGTCGTCGCCTTTATCGCGGGAAGAACCGCCCCACCGGGCAAGCGCATGGGGCACGCCGGAGCGATCATCAGTGGCGGCGAGGGCACGGCCGATTCCAAGATCGCCGCACTGAAAGAGGCCGGCGTTACGGTAGCCGATTCCCCGGCGAAAATAGGGGAATCCATCGCCGCGCTCCTGTAGCGATCGCCCTGAGAATTCACTCGCGGGGTGAAACACCGGCGCCGAGCCCGTACGGGACCGGGCTTTCGGATCGGGTAGATCGTTCGTACCATGCCGGGGATGGATGACCCCGTCGATCATTCGACCCCGGAGGCAAGGCCCTCACCCGAGCCGATCACCGAAGCGGTTCCCATAGCCAGGCCGCTGACGACCCCCGAATTCGACCTCGCTGCGGCCCCTTCGATCGAACACGACATGCTGCTTCCGACTTGCTCGCGCGGGCGGGCGATCGGGGACATCGCGCTGTTTATCGTCATCGTGCTTGCCCTGCAGGTCGTGGCCGGAATCGTTTTGTTCATCGTCCTTGGCTCCTCTTCGGCAGCTATCGCAGAGGGCGTCGCGAACGCGCGGGCGTCCCGCAATCGGGAGATGCTGCCTTCCATGCTGGCGGTCATGGCCGTGTCTTCGGTTGCCGCGATTGGGTTCATTCTGAAGCGGAGGCGGCAGAGTTTTCGGTCGATCGGGCTTTATGCCGGTAGACTTTGGATCGACGCTTGGGTCGGGGTCGCGGCGGCCATCGCCGTCCCGCTTATGATCTTCGTGACGCTCGTCGGTCTTCAGGTCTTCTTCCCCCAGTTGGCGCAACAGATGGAAGAAAACACCGAGCGAATCAAGGCGATGTTTCCGAACGTCGGCCCGGCCGGGTTCGTCGCGGTAGCCATGATGGTCGGGATCTACGAAGAGATCGTCTTTCGAGGTTTTGTCATGACCCGGCTGCGCCGCGCCACGGGTAGCTGGACCGCGGGCGTCCTCATCAGCACCATCATCTTCGTCGGGCTGCATGCGATGGATCAAACGATCTCGGCCGTGATCGCCATCACAGTCCTATCACTTGCTTTCAGCTTGCTCACGATATGGCGGCGTTCGATCATACCGGCCATTGTGGCCCATACGCTGTTCGATTTGGTTCAGTTTCTCATTCTCTACTACACCGCGGGCGACACGTGGACCTGACCATCCTGCCCGTTTCGGACCCGCTATCCATTCGCCCGCCGCAGCCCGACCGGTTCCGGGCCATAGAGCGGAGCCAAACGCCTTACGGCGTGAAGATGTCCTCGGGCCGGCCGGCGGCGACCACGTATACCGTGGAGTTGGCGTAAACGCGGGAAACCGGTTATGCTTCTCACCCTCTACGATCGAAACCTGCAGAGCGTGGCCGGCCCGTACATCGAGATGGCACACTAATCGACAGGAAGATGCCGTGGAAAGACCCGAGGTCTTCCGGGCGCGCGACGCTCTGATTCACAAGACAGTACGCTTATGCAACAACACCCCCACCTACCGTCAAAATTCGCGGACCTCGGCATCGAGGTTCGTTTTCTCAAAGCGCTGCAGAAGATGGGGTTTGAGGATCCTTCAACGATCCAGCTCCAGATGATTCCGCTGGCCCTGGAAGGACGCGACATTCTCGGCCAGGCCCGCACCGGAACCGGAAAGACCGCCGCCTTCGGCCTGCCGATCCTCCAGAAGATCGATCCCGGTGCTCGGCTCCAGGCGATCTGCCT
>JADFRH010000035.1 GCA_022561415.1 Planctomycetota bacterium | reverse complement strand
AAGGATGTCTGCACGACCGCACCGGAATGTTGCCTCGAAGCGTGGAGCCAGAGGTGCGTCTGTCTCGCGGACCCGAGTGAACCGTGCTGTGCGGCCGTCTGCGCCGTAGATGATTTCTGTTGCACCACCGAATGGGATGACTTCTGCGACGAACAAGCGGCGGACCTCTGTACACCGTAGGACGACCGTCGCATACCGGCCCGTTCGCATAATCGGGGCTGGGCGCATTCGATGCGGGACAGGTAGCTGCTTTTCGTCGCTCCTATGTGGCGTCGTCGTGTCTGCAATCCGCCTGCGCCTCGCCTTCGGTCAAGAAAAGAAAGCGTGACGTCCTTTTTCTTTCCTTCCTGATCCGGCGAACCCCAGGGTAGGCATCCTCGATCCCAATCTCGGCGCTTGGGCCACAGCCGAAACCGCCTATCGCGTGGATGCGGCCGGTGCGTGCCCGAACCGACTCGGAAACACAGAAGATCCCCTCCGTCGCGACCGATAGACATCTGGCGGCGTCGGGCTCGATCTGAGGATGCGGTATGCGGACTCGCGTTCGGCCGGCGCAGCCGAACGGCAGTATTCAGCGGGTGTTCGATTCGATATCTGTTTGTGAAGGGAGGACCGACGGTGAGACAGCCCACGAAAATCGAAAGTCAACTCGATCGACTGCTCGCGCAGGATTTCTCGCAGATGGGATACCAGGCACGCATCCGCCATCAACAGCGCATCGAAGAACTTCGAGCCCTCCACGAGTCCAGGTCACCGGACGCCGAACCGGATCAGGATTCGGCTTATGCCGTCGCCGATGAACCCGCCGAGGTTTAGACGCTGCCCCAACGACAAGTGGACCGCGTGGGGCGGTCCGCTCCCTCACGGTCGCGGCTCGGATTAGGCGCCCGTCCCTCCGAAAGTGCTACGGACCCCGCCGAACGGGCGCTCGATCCGCCATCTTGCCAGCGGCACCGTAGGCAGCGTATTATGCCGGTTTCGGAGATGAAGGATTCGGCACGGCGAGCGAGTCGCACCGGCACTACCATGAAATACGTCGACAGCATACTTGATCTGATCGGCAACACGCCGATGGTGAAGCTCAACCGTATCGTGGACGACACGATGGCGACCGTGCTGGTCAAGATGGAGCAGCTCAACCCCAGCGGGTCCGTCAAAGATCGGATGGCCATCCACATGGTGCTCCGGGCGGAGGAGCAGGGCCTGCTAAAACCCGGCTACACCATTGTCGAGAGCACGTCGGGAAACACAGGGCTCGGCCTGGCCATGACGGCCGCCGTCCGCGGGTATCGATGCGTGTGTACGATCCCCGACAAGATGAGCAAAGAGAAGATCGACATGCTCAAGGCCTTCGGGACCGAGGTCGTTATCACGCGCACCGATCTCGATCACGACCACCCCGAGAGTTACGTCTCCATAGCGAAGCGCATCGCCGAGGAGATGCCCAACGCCTTCTACATTGACCAGTACAACAACATGGCCAACCCCGAGGCGCACTACCTGACGACGGGGCCGGAGATCTGGGCCGACACCGACGGTAAGATCGACGCGCTGGTGGGGGGGATCGGCACCGGCGGCACGATTTCGGGAGCGGCGAAGTATCTCAAGGAAAAAGCCGCCGAAGCGGGGCGGGAAGTCAAAGTGATCTGCCCCGATCCGATCGGGAGCATTTACTTCGACTTGTTTAACGGTCGTGAGGCCGGTCCTCCGAGGGTCTACGTGGTCGAGGGAATCGGGCACGACTTCATGGTCGGCACCCTTGATTTCTCGGTTATCGACGAGGTTCGGCCGGTGTCGGACCATGAGAGCTTCCGCGCGGCTCGCCAACTGGTTCGCGAGGAGGGCATCTTCGCGGGCGGGTCGGCCGGTACGGTGATGGTCGGAGCCCTCGAGGTCGCCAGGGAATTCGGCCCCGGCAAGCTCGTTGTTGTCATCATTCCCGACTCGGGCGATCGCTACATCAGCAAGTGCTTTGACGACGACTGGATGAAAGACATGGGCTATCTCGGCATCGAGGAGCGCATCGGCTCGGTGCGCGATCTGCTGAAGTTCAAGGGCAGCCATGTCGATTTCGCCTCGCCCGACGAGACGATCGCTGCGATTGCCCATCGTATGAGCGAGTTGGGCATATCTCAGATGCCGATTCGCGCGAATGCTACGTCGCCGTTCATGATGCTCCATGAGTCAGACATTCTGCGCGGTATGATCGGCGGCACTTGCAAGGCGACCGATTCCGCGATCACGGCTGCCACGAAAATGCGCGGTCAGGTATCGCTCGACGATCCACTATCGAAGGTACAGTCGATTTTCGAAGAGAAGCACATGGCCGTCATTGTCGAGGACAACGAGATCGTCGGGATCATCGGCGAAATCGACATGGTCGGATTCCTGGCCTCCAAGAGCTAGGGTCGGCTGAAGCACGTCGTGTGCATGGGAGACCGACTTTCCAGTCGGTCACTCTGCGCTACACAACACCCGAAGAGCACGTGGGAACGGTTTGGAGGACGGCCATGACACGATCCGCTTGCCCGCTTCCTTGTCCTTGACGTCTTGTGTAAAGGGCAGACGGGCGCGCTCGTTAGCTGCGACGCTGATCCGTTTCATAATGTGGCTCATTTTCATGCGGACGAGTGCCTTTGCGCTGAGAAACAGAATGAAACAACGGCGGGCTCACTACAATTAGGCTGGGTCAGATATGCCCGTCCTGTGCCGTCGCGCGTTTTCGCGCTTCAAGGAGGGCCTTTCTGAACGCCTTGCGGTAGGCCGACATCAGATTCATCAGCACGACGGCGTACCCGCCGGCAACCAGCGTCAGTATAAGCATAGGAAGTACAAGAATTAAAAACATGGGCGAATCCACCACGCGCCCAGGCACGTTGACTGACCCGACAGCCGATGCGCCGCTGCCGTGCGTGAGTACAGCCCAGACCACCATAAGCACGACAATGCCAATGCATCCAGCAAAGCGGACCGCTTTTGACCTGGTGCGCGTGGCCAATACGGCATCGGGAATACGCATAGCTAAACCCGCGAGATAGTAACAGATGCCGACCAGGGCACTCAGAAAAACCAACCCACTTGCGCTGAGTAGCACGGTTCCGCAAAGAGCCGCCACCTCGGCGCCGACCCCGAGTTGTTTGAACACCGTCGGAACCAGGTAACCGCTCAACGCCAAAGCGACCATGGCTACGATGCTCCAGCGGACAAACCGTCGCAGGGCGATGGGCTGCTCGGTCAAGGACAAGCGTGGATCGATAGTCGTCGTTCCAAAGGCACCCAGCAGTAGAAAAAGGGCCACCGCGGCCGATAGGACGGCTTCGGAAACGGTCTCAACGACTGAACTCGCTCCTAAGGAATCAACGATGGCCCAAGTCGCCAGTGAGCTCCCACTGGCAGTCACGCTAGAAAAGACGAAACGCACCAGCAGGGCGACGCACCCTGCGTAGGCTAGCGCTTGCCCTCGAAGGACACGAGCAAGCCAGGCGGGATCAGCCGCCGACAGCAGATTGCCATGCGAGGATCGCGCAACTTCGGTTCCGCACTCAGGACAACGGCCCCCGCCTGGAAGCCCGCGCAAGTTGTACCCGCAGTGTATGCAGGAAATATCGTTGGATGACGGTACTTCGTCGACCTCGGCGCTTGCGCATGCGGCCTCACGAGTTCCCGCACGTGGCGATTGCGTGCCCCGTTTATCGTCGGCGATTTCGGACAATCGATCGAAGTACGTGGAGGCGGGCGTAGTCTTCGGTGCTACGCGAGCGGCGCTCAGCAGTTTCTCATCGAAGGCGGTCCCGCATTCAGGGCAGCGCGGATCGACCTGGCCGCGCAGGTTATAGCCGCATGGCACACAGATCGGTATACCCTTGGCAACCAATTGCGCGCGTAGCCTTGGTCGGATCACCGATCGACAAAACCAAAGCCACGAGTACATCAATAACATCATCAAAGGGCCGTAAATCAATCGTACGATGGGATATTTTGTCTGGAGTCGACCCCATTCAACATCTAGGCCGGTGACCCGCATCAATAAGGGGATGATGCCTAGTGTCATTAAGAAGAGAAGGAGCCAGATCCACAACCGGCCCGACCCACGCGCCGTTATGGACGAAGCCCGTCGCATGGCAGCCTTGCGCTGCTCATCGGTCTCGAACAGAGCGACTTCCGGAATAAGGCGACTGAGCCGTTGATAACGGGGTGACATAGTTGAGGATAGGGGCTCGGGCACGTCCTGATGTGCGTCCGCTATGTGGGGACGTACTTGACGTTTACCAGCCGCGACGGTCGCAAGCGTGTCAAAGTACGCATCAGAACTGGAAGAACCGCGTTCAGGTGGTTTCACCTCTGTCGGCTCAGTGCCACAACGGGCCACTAATGCCGAAAGCTCGGCAGCACCCTTTGACCATGCCTCAGAGCCGCTGATCGCCTCTTTCAACGCTCGCAGAAACTGCCGGGCCGTCTTATAGCGGAACATCGCATTCTTGTGCGTGGCTCGTTCCAGCACCTCGATCATCGCGGGATCGAGCCGGCGTCGTTGAAGTGGCTCAAGCGGTAGCGGCTCATGAAGGTGTTTTTCGCGAACTTCTTCGAGCGTCCCGGCGAACGGCAACTCACCCGTTAGCAGCTCGAAAGTCATCATGCCGAGGGCGTAGACGTCGCTCCGTAGCGAAACCTCACCGATGAACATTTCCGGGGCCATGTATACCGGTGTGCCGCCTAGCCGCGGTGAGGAGGGGCCTCGTTGTCCCATTGGCCGTGCGAGGGACAAGCCGAAATCGGTGACGACCACGCGCCCATCGAGTCCTAGCATTACGTTGCTTGGCTTGATGTCGCGATGGATAATTCCCCGATCGTGCAGCTCGCCGATGGCCTCCGAGACCGCGTCGAGAACGGTGAACGATGCGGGCAGGCTCAGCGGTCCCGTTTTTCTTACTACGTCGCTCAGCGCAGGGCCGTCGATGTACTGCATCACCAGGTACGGAATGCCATCGACCACGTCGGCGTGGTGGATCGTGGTAAGCCCTGGATGTTCCAGCCGTGCGGCGGCGCGCGCTCCCTCGAGAAATCCTGCGAAACCAGGGTCATCGGGCCCGGCCACCGCGTTGAGTAGGAACTTGACCGCGACATCGCGATCGAGCATCTGATGCCACCCAAGGTAAACGACACCCATTCCGCCGCGCCCGATCTCGCGAAGGAGCCGTACCGGACCCAGCTCACGTGGAATCGTCACGTTCGCCGCGGGTGTGTCCCCCGTAACGGATCCAGTAAGTGTTATCGTATCCTGCGAACGCATACCTCACCGTCGTCTGATACGCCTACCTTCGCCGCCCGCTTTTCCATTTCCGTCAGGTTATCCAGGCACAAGCTCGACCCTGTTTCGGGCGCGTCGCGGACTTCTTGCCGCACGGTGGGTCCGCATCATGAGGCCGGCATTCGGTTTGTCTATTGCGTCGAGCGGTTTAGGCATCCTGCGCAGATGTCTTTGCGGCACGCTTTCGTTCCGTCTCCTCCTTCAAGATGCTTCGCTCGCCGGGCGTCAGCGATTCCATGCCGGACCGCGATATCTTTGCGAGAATGCGCTCTACCTTCTTTTGGCGCTCCTCGCGCTGTTTTCGCTCTCGTTCCGCCCTTGCCGCGGCCTTGCGGGCTCGACGGCGCTCGAAATAACCCGGCTTTCGCTCGGCGGCCGATTCTCCCTGGTCGAGCGACGTGTAGCCCCGCGAGAAGTCATACCCGAACGCACCGCCCTCCATGTCGCCGGTTTCACGGAGCATGACGCGCGTGCGGTAGCAGGTCAGGTAGCCGAAGACCGCGATCATGAGTATCAGCCAACTGCCGTCACCCGCGAACAGCCCGAACAGACCCACGACGATCGCGCCGATCATGCCGGTGCTCGTGGCGATCTCCATCGACCGGTGGTAACCCTTCTTCGGCCACAGCCACGCCTGCAGTATTCGGCCGCCATCGAACGGGAAGATCGGCAGCAGGTTGAACAGCAGCAGCAGGTAGCTTATCCCGAAGAGCCGCATGACCCACATCTGCCCGGTCGTCGGATAGATCGAAGCATCCACCGGCCACATCGGATGCATTGGATTCCACGGGACGCCGCCCAGACTCCCCGTCCACAAGACAAGCACGATCGTACACACCATGCAGATGACGACATTGACGGTCGGACCGGCGATCGTGGTAATCATGTGGGCGGCCGCATTGTGCGGCGGATTCGTATACGCCAGGCCGCCGAGCGGCCACAGCAGAATCTCGTCGGCCTCACCGCCTGTGTAGCGCGCCCCGAAGCAGTGCCCAAACTCATGCACAAGCACCACCGCAAACAGAATCGCATAGAGCCCCAGCGCATCAACGAGAATCGTGCCGAGAGGCGGCGGCGCGATCGCGTCGTCTTTGGGAATCTGCATCCAGATCAGGACGACCGCGCAGATGATGAACGCGACGTGAACACGTATCTGGATTCCAAACAACTGCCCGACGCGAAACGACCAGTTGATCGGGTTGTCGAGCGGTTTTTGCGTGGGAAACATGAGCGAGCCTCGCTACAATCTGTCGACCCGCCCGGCGTCCCGCTCGCGTTGTTGTTGCCGCTCCGTCGCGTCTCGCAGAGCGCGCTTCTCCGACTCCGACAGGCTGTGAATGCCGCCCTCATACACCTTCTTGAGAATCCGGTCGATCGTGCTCTCGTCATCGCGCCGCTCGGCCACCTTGGCGGCGAATCCACCCGTGCTGCGCCGCGGGGTCCGCGTACCCGAGGATCTGAAGCGCTGTGTAGACCGCGAGAAGGTGTACTGCCCGCGCGAAGTCCACCAGGCGTCTCCCTTCATCGCCCACCAGACACCGAACCCAAGACCGGCCAGGTGGCAGGCCTCGCCGCCGTAGTTGTCGCCGCGCTGAATGATTGAAAACAGCGCGATCCCGCCGAAAATCCACGCCACGGTGCGAATCTTCATCGGAAAGAGAAAGTAGATGTAGACCGTCGCGTGCGGAAAAAGAACGGCCGCGATACCGAGCAATCCGTAGATGCAGCCCGAAGCGCCCACGGCCGGCATTCTTGAATCAATCACGCCCCGCGCCGCCAAGATCGTAAAGAACACATTCCCCGCGATACCGCAGAGCGTGTAGATGGTGAGGAACTTGCGGGCGGACCACATTTGCTCCAGTGATCGCCCCAAGAAATGCAGGACGAGCATGTTCATAAAGATATGACCGATTGATGCGTGCAGATACTGAGCGGTGATGAGGCGCCAGACCTGCCCGTGAAGCACAGCGCCGCCTTGCATCGCACCGAGTCCGTAGATCGAATTGCCGATCGCGGGAATAAATTCCGGAATGACATAGATCACGACGTTGATGACGATCAGCGTCGTGACGATGCTGCGCCCGCGTCCGCCGAGGTGGGGTCGCTGCGTCCAGGCCGATCTTGCCCCTCCCGCGCCCCGCGCATAATCTCGATCCTGCCAACCCATGCGTTTACCTGTCCGTCGTGTCGCTTGAAGAATTCAATCGGGCGAAATAGGTTCCCAAGACGGCTATCGTCTTGCCGTCTCTGAACTCACCAGCCGTAAACCGCCGCCGCACCTCGGCCGTCGACAGCGTTTCGACGACAATCCGCTCACCGGGCTCGAGCCGCTGCCCGACCGGCGACAGGTCCGTTGCGACAAACGCGTGCATCAACTCGGTGCAAATGCCCGGCGAAGTATAGAACTCGATCAACGGTGAGAGTCGACCGGCCCGAAAACCGGCCTCCTCTTCCAGCTCGCGCCGCGCCGTCTCGATCGGCTCCTCGCCCGTCTCTCGGGTACCGGCCGGCAGTTCCCAAAGCTCCTGATCGACCGAGATCCGGTGATTGCGAATCATCACGATGCGCCCCTCGTCGAGAATCGGGAGAATCACGACCGCCCCCGGATGAACCACGACCTCGCGCACGATCGGCTCATCCCCCGGGCCTGGATGGACCCTCTGTTCAACGGTAAACCGCCCGGTCGAAAGTAGCTGTTTGTGCATCAGATCCGGAGCCCGTTCCCGGCGCCGCCGTTTCAGGATTGGCAGGGCTACCAACGTGTCGGCGAACGGCGCCTGCATCATTATAGCGCCGCCGGTGACCGCCGACAATTTGTCTGGATTCGTAGCATCGACTGTGCGCGTCGCCTGCGGGTTGTCGATACCTACGCGGATACGTATGATTCTCTGCAAGTTTCACCCGCCGCAAGGGGTTCCCGTACGTACCACAGGATTATGAGAAAACGCGTAATCATTCTCGGCGCGACCGGCTCAATCGGGCAAAGCGCCCTCAGCGTGCTCGACGGCCTGGCCGACGAGTGGGAGGTGGTCGGGCTCACGGCCTGCTCCCGATACGATGATCTCGCGCGGCAAGCCAACCGCCTTCGCCCCCGCGCGATCGCCCTCGCCCGGCAAGATTGCGTCGAATCATTGACCGGCGCTCTTGCCTATTCACCCACCGTGTACACCGGACACACTGCGCTGGTCGAGTTGATCGACTCGGTGGACTGTGACTGTGTCATCAGCGCCGTCGTGGGCCACGGCGGGCTCGCCGCGACGATTCGGGCCGTCGAATTGGGGCGTCGCATCGCACTGGCCAACAAGGAGGCGCTCGTAACCGCCGGCTCGGTCATTATGCCGTTGGCCGCCAAGAGCGGAGCCGCCATCATTCCCGTGGACAGTGAACACTCCGCCATCTTCCAGGCGATGCACGCCGGGCGGGCACAGGACGTCCGCCGCATCATCCTGACCGCCTCGGGCGGACCGTTTCGAACATGGAGCGCGGAGGCGCTCGAGTCGGCCACCGTCGACGACGCGCTGCGCCACCCGACCTGGGACATGGGTCCGAAGATCACGATCGACTCCGCGACCATGATGAACAAAGCCCTGGAAATCGTCGAAGCCCGCTGGCTGTTCGACATCCCGGCGGACCGGATCGAGGTCGTCATCCACCCCGAGTCGATCATACACTCTTTGGTGGAGTTCACCGACGGCTCCCTGATCGCGCAGCTCTCCGCGCCGGATATGCGGACCCCGATCCAATACGCCCTGACCTATCCGGCGCGCCGCCCGTGCCCGGCCGGGAGGCTCGATCTGTCGTCGATTCAGCGGCTCAGCCTCCACCCGCCGGATCCGGAGCGATTCCCGGCGCTGCGGCTGGGAAGTGAAGTCGCCCACCGGGGTGGAACCAGCGGGGCGGTGCTCAACGCGGCGAACGAAGAGGCGGTCAATCTGTTTAGAAAAGGACTCATCGGTTTTTGCGACATCACCCGGTTGACCCAGTCCGCGTTGTCGCAGCACGAGGGTAAGACGTCCCCGACGCTCGACGAATTGCTAACGGCCGACCGGTGGGCGCGCGAAGAGGTATCTCGATGCTCGACATGTTAAGCGACACGTTTCCGTCCATCCTGGCCATCGGCTCGATCTTGGCCCTCTGGGGTAAGACCTGGCCGTACCTGCTCATGTTCGCCGGCTTCTCGGGGATCATTTTCATTCACGAACTCGGTCACTTTATGGTTGCCAAGTGGGCGGGGGTCAAGGTCCATCAGTTCGCGATCGGATTCGGACGCGAGATCGTCGGCTTCACCCGGGGCGAGACGCGGTACTCCTTCAACATTCTTCCGCTCGGCGGGTACGTGAGGATGCTCGGCCAGGAGGACTTCGACGACAAATCCGAAGAGCTGCGGTACAAGGATGACCCCCGTTCGTTCGTCAACAAGCCGGTCTCGCATCGAATGGCGATCGTCTCGGCCGGCGTCGTGATGAACGTCCTGCTCGCCTGCGTGCTGTTCATGATCGTGTTCTCCGTCGGCAAGGATTCCATGAGCCCGCGTATCGCTTATATCGAGCACGACAGCCCGGCCGAGCGTGCCGGCCTGCGCCCCGGCGACCTCATTCGCGAGATCAACGGTGAGAAGATCCTCGCGTTCGACGAGGTTCGCATGGCGATCGTGCTTGCCCCGATGCACGTGCCGGTGAACTTCGTGGTCGAGCGCGAAGGCGAGCTGAAGTCCATCCCGGTGACGCCCGAGTTTCTCATTCCCGAAAGTACACGAGAGGCCAAGCGGCTCGTTGTGGGAATCTTGCCAGGCGTAACCCGCAAGATCAGTTGGCTCGGCCCGGAGGTCGACCAAACCAGGGACGATCATCCGCAACTCGGCGACATGATCGTCGAAATCGACGGCACCGAGGTGACCGACGACAACATCTCGGCAATGATCAATGCGCTCGCCTATGCTGATGGCGATGTCTACGTCGAGCGCAGTGACCCGGACAACCCAAACACCGAGCCACGCCGCGTTCGCGTCGATGTCTCGCCAATCCTGGCGATTCATCCCAGCGGTGACGGCACCGGATCCCTCAGCGTGCTGGGGTTTGCCCCACTCGCCCGATTCAGCAGCGTTCACCCGCGCGGCCGGGCCCACCTCGCGGGGCTTGAAACCGGCGATACGGTCTTGGCATGGGACGATGTGCCCTACCCGACCCGGAACTCGATCCAAGGATCCAATATACAGAGTGCGGAACGCGACATTTATTTCAAGGTCCGTAAGAGCGACGGACGCGTGACCCAGGGGTTCGTTCGACCCAAGCGACACAAGCGTGGAGCGGCCACCATCCACGCGATCTGTCGGCCCATCGACGGCGCCGGGTCAACACTCGATGCCCCGCGTGCCCGGTTCACTGACATTCTCCCCGGAGGAGTGGCCGATCGGGCCGGAATCGAGTCGGGTGACGTCGTGCTCTCATGTGCCGAGGCCGACAATCCGACGTACGCCGAAGTCAACCTGACCATTCGAAGTAGCACCAATAAATACGTCGAACTCAGGGTTCAAAAAAGCGACGGCCGCATCGAATCCGCGATCGTGGTTCCCGAGGCGCCGGGCACCATCGACGCCGGTCTCAACCTGGTGCCCGACGACATCTTGCGCGTTGCCAAAATCGTCGAGACCATCGACGGGCGACCCAGCCCCGCCGCGCGCGCCGGGCTGACGGCGGGGATCCTGATTACCGCGGTCAACGGCGAGCCCGTTGGCAAATGGCGGGAGCTGGTCGATGCGTTTCGCGACCACGCGGGTACCTCGGTCGAACTGAGCTACCGAGATGCGCGGAACGTGCCGGGCACGGTAGATTTTTCGGTTCCGCACAGTCTGCGAACGCTATTGGGCGTCGGACCCGAAGCGCGAATCCTCAGCATTGACGGAAAGAGAAAGGTCGAGATCGCCATGTCGCGCGGCCCCGAGCAGGTGGCGGCGGGCTATCGCCGGGGAACGCGTGAGCTGCTGGCTCAAAACGTCGGACGCGAGAACGTCCCCGTTGAGTTTCGCCGCAATCCGCTGGCGCCCATCGAAACCACCACCGTGACCGTAACCGACGACATGCTCTATCCGTGGCTCGCCCACGTCTCCTACAACCCGAGCATCAATGTAGCGCCGGAAATCGTTCCGCTCAAGGGCGAGAACCTTCTCGAATCCGTCGAGATCGGCATGCGAAAGACCTACTACTTCATCCATCAGGTCTACGTAACGCTCGAACGAATGATCTTTACCCGAAGCGTCGGCATGGACAGCCTCTCCGGCCCGCTCGGCATCATCGACATCGGCGGCCGAGCCGCCCGCGCCGGCATGATCGACTTTCTCTTCTTCATGGGCATCATTTCCGCGAACCTTGCGGTCCTCAACTTCCTGCCGCTTCCGATTGTCGACGGCGGGCTGATGGTCTTCTTGATCATCGAGAAGATCAAAGGAACCCCCGTCAGCCTGCGCGTGCAGGTCGCCACGCAGGTGATCGGACTGTTCCTGCTCGTCGGCGCAT
>JADFRH010000034.1 GCA_022561415.1 Planctomycetota bacterium | reverse complement strand
CTTACAGCAGCATCTGGATCAGTGACCCAGATTCGTGGATACAGGTCACGGGCTACGCGTCGTTGGAGGCCGACGATGAGTTGCCGCTGCGAGTCGATATCAGTGCGAGGGGAGTCGATCCAGGAAAGCTCTACTCCGAGACCATCGCGGTTCGCCTGGACGATAATGAAGTCCGCCTAAAGATTAGTCTCCAGACGGCGACCGCTACGGCGACCGCTCGAAAGTCAGCATCGGCTCCGGCTCCTACGCCGGCTCCAGCTCCAGGCCAACCTGGCGACTTTGGCAGTTGAAAGGGCCGCTGCCAGGGAAAAGGCCTCCAAGGAGTTCGTCAAGGCGCAATCGGAAGCGGATCAACGTGACACGAGGAAGGTGATCGCGGACTGTACCAGAGCCATCGAGCTCGAACCAGACCTCGCCCTGGCGTACGCCCTGCGGGCGAAGGCGTTGACTCGCCAAAACAAGAATGATGCCGCCTGGCATGACTGTACTAAGGCTCTCGAACTTGACCGGACCAACTCTTTGGCGCTGCGAACCAAGGGGTATCTGCTAGCGAAACGCGGCAACTTCGATGCCGCATTGGTCGCCTATGACCAAGGGATAAGAGCAACACGAAACGAATATCTGGCGGAAGATTTCCACAATCGTGCACGTCTGCGTCGAATCTCCGGTGACGATGAGCTGGCGCTGGCTGACCATAATGCCGCTGTCGCCTTGGCACCGGAGAAAGCCCTCGTTTACCTATCCCGCAGTGTGACACGTCGTTTCGCCGGTGACATGGACAGAGCGCTCGAAGACCTCTCTCGCGCGGCTTTTCTCAGCCGGCGGCTGGCACACCAATCTTACCTCTGGATCTGGGAGATCCGCATGCTTCGTGGTGATCCGGGTGATCGGGACGCAGCGAAGGCAGCGCTGGAACAGGCCGAGGCAGCGTTGGAAGCGGATCGGGGCGCGGGCACATACGCCTTCGACAAGAAGATTCTTGATGTGTGTCGCGGTCGTCTGACTACCCACGAGATGGTCGCGGAGGCAGGGACCAATCCATTACTACGCTGTATCGCGTGCTACTACTTAGGAGCTAGAGCCCTGGTTGAAGGCCGCCGTCCGGAGGCGAAAACCTTCTTCCAGGATGTGCGGGACACCGAGATATACACTCACCTCGAGTACGATCTAGCCAAGTGGCATCTCCAGCAGCTTGGCGCTGACTGACTACCCGTAGCCCACGGGAATTTCGTCGACTTCACTGTGCAAAAAGCGGCGTCACGAAGTTGGTGAGAACACCTTCAACCCCGCTACCACCTCGACGCCATTAGGTCCGTCGGGTACACAGTGAATTGCCACGGTCCCGTTAGAAAAGGATATGAAGCACGTGCGGCGTACGTTACCGGGGAAGGTAACCCGTCCTTCCTCGTTATGCACAGCTTTGTCGCTATGTATCCTGTTCCACGCATCGGCCACTGTTTTCGCCACCTTGATGCCATCGTCTTTTCTCTGGATGCTGAATGCAACGTATTTTGTCGGGCTGGACTCAACGCCTCCAACTACCTCAGCATCTGCCATTGCTTCTCCATTCCAGTCAATCGGGTTTCCATGTGGCATGTCGTGTTCCTTTCGTAAATGGTTGTCCAGTTCCGGGAGATTCCTTGACCTCCCAAACATCCGAAGAGAATTGCCGTACACGCAGCCCACGGTCGTGGCCAGGGTCCACAACCACGTCGCCGCGGTCAACCATAAGCCGTCTCAAACCAACCAGAACTCACGCGCTGACGTGGCGTCCTGCAGCGCCGGAAAACAAGACGCTTGTGCGAACGTCAAAAGTGTTCAGCTCCGTCCGAACAGCCCGCACACTTAGCTTATTTCCCAGATCATTGCAAGTCGTGGAGGAAAATTTTTCGCAAAGCAGAAGCAATGGGTTTATGGTGTGTTCGGAAGTTGTTCGGTAATTGTCTGTGTGGCATGCTCACGCTCGCGGTCGGGTGGCATCCGTCACCGCCGGTTGGCGGTGCCGGACGCAGCCAGGCCGTGGCTTCTGCTGCGCAAGCCTGCTAGGGTGGGTAGGGTGGGTCGTCAGACGCACCTGTTATCCTGGGTGGTGGGAGCGCGATTTCCTGATCTGATGGTGACCCTACCTTTGAAAAGATGGACCGCGAGTCGCATGGCGACGCGGACGTGGCCATTCGGGCCGCCGCGCAGTAAACTCTCCGGCGGTTCGATGGGCAGACCGTGCCCGCTCGATCAAATGGACGTGCCATGAATTTTCCGCAACATCAACCGGCCGAATCGTTCGGCTTTGAGAACATCATTTACGTTAAGCAAGGCCACCGGGCGACGGTGACCATGAACCGCCCGGAAGTGCTCAACTGTCTCGACTATCCGACGCTCCGTGAGCTCTACACCGCGTTCGAGGACGTCTCCTGGGACGATGCGATACGGGTCATGGTGCTGACCGGGGCGGGCGAGCGGGCGTTCTGCACCGGCGCCGACCTGAAGGAACAGTCGGCACGATGCTTGGACAAGCCCGACGCCTACTGGAAGTGGATGCGCACGTTTATCGAGGTCCACGAGAAGCTCCGCAACATCGGCAAGGTGACGGTGGCCCGGCTCAACGGAATGGTCGTCGGCGGCGGAAACGAGATGAACATGTCATGCGACCTGGCGATCGCGGCCGACGACATCATCATCAAGCAGGTCGGTGCGGCGCGCGGCAGCGTCGCGGCCGCGGGGGCGACCCAGTGGCTGCCGATCATCGTCGGCGATCGTCGGGCTCGGGAGATCCTGTTTCTGTGCGAAGATATCCCGGCCGCCAAGGCGCTGGAATGGGGCCTGATCAACGAGGTGGTTCCGCGCGACAAGCTCGACGCGGCCGTGGATGCGATGTGCGAGAAGTTGATCGATAAAATGCCCGAATGCACGCGATACGCCAAACAGCAGCTCAACTTCTGGCGCGATTTCTCATGGCACATGACCATCGGCCACGCGCGCGAGTGGCTGTCGATCCACAACACGTCGCCCGAGGTCCACGAAGGAACGAAGGCGTTCATCGAGAAACGCCCGATCGACTACGCAAGCCTCCGCGCAAAACCCTAGAAAACGTCGAAAAATCGAAACGTTCCCGCCGCGCCGGGATCAAGACCTTGTGACCTTCCAACCGCTATGCCTACCGAAGTGGAATCGACCTCACGACGTGTTGTTCGATCCAATCGTCACGGGCGGTCCGATTGTCTGGTGAGCAACGCGAGGTTTTGTCGGACCGCGTACGGTGAGAAGCTCAGAACAAGCCACCGATCCGTGATCGCGAGCGCCGGCCCGGCAAGCCCGTACTGAAGGTGCCAGATGCCATCCGTGGTGCGCACGAGCTGAACACCGTTCTCGCTCGCCTGCTGCCTCTGGACGGCGCGGAGCACCTTGTCCACGCGATCGCGCAGGACGCGCGGGTCACCCCGGACGGGAACGACCAGCGTCCATGCCAGCGGCAGGCGAAGGGCATGCCGCGGATAATTGTGAATCACCACCGGGCCGCCAAGCAGGGACAGAATATCCTGCTCTACGGAAACGCCGGATTCCTCTTCGATTCGGTCAAACCCCAGCTCGCAACGCTCCTTAGAGTTGGATCCCCGAGATCCCAGATAGGCGTTGGAGGCACCGCGCCAGACGGCCGACGGAATGCAGTCGATCACCGCGAAGCCGACGACGAGATCGGGAACGGCATCATCCGGGAGGTCGGCTCCCGCAAACTCGCCGGCCAGGCGGTGAAGCGTGTCACGATCCTTTTGACGATGAACACCGACAACCTCCACGGAACCGGTCGCTGGGGATTGAGCAGCCATCCACAGTCCCCGGTCGACACCCGCGAGCCCGAGAGAGAATTGGACCCATTGGACCTTCGCGTCAAACCCGGCATCTGAGCTGCGGCGCAGGCGGTCAAACCGGACGTACCAGGCGTAGGATGGTTCGGTCGGCAGTCCGACTGTGGCGGTTCCGTCCCCAGTCATCGGCGCCGCAGTCTGTCGGACAGCGCGGGCAAACCAAGCGTCGTGTCTGAGGCTGTCTTTCGGATCGCGAATCGTGGCGACGATCCGCTCGAACGCGCCCTCTCCGATAACGACCACGTAGTAATCGCCGTAGGCACCCCAGGCGATAACCGCCCAATCGCCCAGGCGCGCGTCGCGCAGGGAGAACCAGGTCATGTCGCCGGCGGACTGCTCGGAGAGGCTCGCGTACTGCGTGTTCGTGTAGACGCCAAGCAGGTGTTGGATTCGCTCGGTGATGCGTTTGTTGTCGCCATCGGTACGGATAATCAAGGCGGCCTGCAGGGCGGCCAGCTCATGTCCGTCGTCCGAGCCCGACCGCGCTTTGACGTCCAGCAGCGCTACGGCGTGCGGATGGTCGAACACGACGGATAACGCCGCGGCCAAGTCGATCCACTGCCGCGACGTCTCCTCGATACTCGACAGCAACCCCGCCTGATTCGCCCGGTCGGCCACAAACGTCGCAAGCTTCAGCGCCGACCAGGGCGCTTGCGGTGATTCTTGGGACGACGGCGGCTCCGCAAAATAGGCGGCGACCGCGTCATGCGGTACCACCTCGCTGAGTGGTCGGTAAGCCGACTGCGTCGGTTGGGCGACCGCGTGAGTGGATCCGACCAACCCAAGGCACATGACAACCGTCAGGCGACCGACGCGAACTCTCGGACGCCGGGGCGCGGACCCGTGCCGGAATCGCTGAGCGCGGCGCACAGCCGGCCCCAGCAGCACCGGTCTCGGCTTCATTCCACTTTCCTCGTCCTTTCGATCTGCCCCGTTCACAACAGACGATTGTATCTCACCAACGTCCGGTTCGCATCGTCCGGAACGTCAATTCCTGTAAACTCAACGTGTAGTCTCGTTTGCTGTACACTACGAACATGTCTCTCGTGCGATGGCTAAGAAGTTCGCTGGCGCGCAAGATCAGCATTCTGTTCGGTTCGGCCGTGCTGCTGATCATTGCCGTTACGCTTCTTTTTCCGTGGCTTCAGATGACTGCGCTGAACGAGCAGGCCCTGCTGCTTCAGGCAAAGCAGGTGGCCGCCGCCGCCTATCAGAGGGTCGATCTACAGCAGCCGAACTGGGCGGTTGCCACCGAACAATTGGCAAACCACTGGCCGGTGCTGGTTCGTCAACTCGGGCTTCCACCCTACCCCCCACGTGTCGTTCGCGTCGGACAGACCGTTGGAACAAGGTTTCAGCGGGAGGCGATTCGATACCTTCAGCGGCACGCCGAGGAGCCGTACTTTTGGCGCATTCGGCGCGGCGGCGAAAGTTTCCGGTTTGCCATGGCCGTTCGAGGCACGGAAGCGGATGCCCATCCAGACGTGCTGCGCGGGATCATCGAAGTGGTTTTGCCGGTGGCACACAGTCCGGCCGTCTGGAATCTCGTCGTGACCGTGCTCGCGGGCGCAAGCGGTGCGGTTCTGGCCATTCTCGTCTTTTACGTGGTTACCCAGCGTCTGGTCCTGACGCCGGTGAGAACCCTTCGCGGTGTGGCCGAGAAGGTCACCAAGGGCGACATTGATGTACGGGTGCTCATCCGAAGTGGTGACGAATTCGAGGAGCTTTCGGGGGCGGTGAATGAAATGCTCGCGCACCTGAAGGCCGCACACGAGGAGCAAGAAAAAACCAATCGCTCGCTCGATATTCGGCTCGGGGAGCTGGCTGAGACCAACGTGACGTTGTATGAGTCCAACCGAGTTAAAAGTGAGTTTCTCGCCAACGTGACGCACGAACTGCGCACGCCGCTCGTATCGATCATCGGGTTTGCCGAACTGCTTCGAGATGCGTGGGAGAATCCCGAGGCCGATCGAAATCGCCTCGCCCGATACACCGAGAACATCCTGACGAGCGGACGCAATCTCCTCGACATTATCAACGATCTGCTCGATCTCGCGAAGATCGAGGCGGGCAAGTTCGAACTGCACATCACGGATTTTTCTCTACGCGACCTTTGCCGCGACCTGATCGATTTCGTTCAACCGCTCGCGGACAAGCGGGAACAGCAGTTGGCACTGAGCGTTCCCGCTGACATGCCGAGCGTCCGAAGCGATGCCGGGAGAATCAAGCAGATTCTGTACAACTTGATGAGCAATGCCATCAAGTTTACGCCGCGGGGCGGGGCCGTTTCGCTGTCGCTCGAGTGCGTCGGCGGGCGGTCGTTTCGCTTGGTCGTCAGTGACACGGGTCCTGGCATTCCCGAAGATCAGCGCGACGTGATTTTCGAGAAATTTGAGCAGCTAGACGCTTCCAAGACGCGCGAATACGAAGGAACCGGGTTGGGTCTTGCCATTACAAAGGAATTGGTGAACATGCTGCACGGTACGGTTCGCCTGGCGGACGGGGATCGACAGGGGGCGACTTTTGTCGTACACTTGCCTGTTGCCTACGGCGATGAGACGCTCAAAGGTGCCGCCACCCGGGTGAAAATGGCGTCGAGCGCTTGAATGGACGATCTCGCAACACGGCGCCTAAGATGGAGTGGACGCGCGCCGCCCGCTTCGACTGCCGGTGGCTCGCGATCGAGTCGGATTGGCAAGACGTCGATCATGCGTGGCGTTCTTGTGACGTGATCGATCGCCATGGTGCTGGAGGTGCCGGGGTAATGTAACTATAGAAGAGGCCTTACGCTTGACGATATGACCGCGGCGAGGCCCGTTGCGGGCGGAGCCGGAAACGCTTGCGCATCGGGACGTTCAGGAGTGCTACATGCCAACGGTGAAGGGACATGGAGGTGGCGGCGGATCGAAAGGTCGGCGAGGCAGTACGTGCAGCTTCTGCGGTAAGGCCCAGCGCGACGCGGGGCCCATGGTCGAAGGCCCCAAGGAAGTTTTCATCTGCAAGTCCTGTGTCGAGCTGTGCCACAACATCATCAAGCAGGAGATTCGCAAGTCCTCGGGGGGGCCTGCCGTTCTTCGCGAGATCCCCACCCCGCGCGAGATTCACGACTTCCTCAACGAGTACGTCATCGGGCAGGAGCAATCGAAACGGACGCTCGCGGTGGCGGTACACAATCACTACAAGCGATTGCAGCACGTCGACACAAGCGGCTCCGACGATGTCGAAATAGACAAATCGAACATGTTGATCGTCGGCCCGACCGGGTGCGGCAAGACGCTTCTGGCCAAGACGCTGGCCCGGCTGCTCAATGTCCCGTTCGCGATTGCGGACGCGACGACGCTGACCGAGGCGGGGTACGTAGGCGAAGATGTCGAGAACATTCTGCTGCGGCTTCTGCAAAGCGCCGAGTTCGATCTGGAGCTGGCGCAGCGCGGAATCATTTACATCGACGAAATCGACAAGATCGGGCGAACGTCGCACAACGTGAGCATCACACGTGACGTATCGGGCGAGGGCGTTCAGCAGAGCCTGCTCAAAATGCTCGAGGGAACCGTGTCGAACATCCCGCCGCAGGGCGGTCGCAAACACCCCGAGCAGCAGTACATTCAGATTGACACTGCACAAATTCTGTTCATCTGCGGCGGCACGTTCGTCGGGCTGACCGATATCATTCGCCGCCGACTCGGACAAAGCGCGATCGGCTACGCGAACGAAGGCGAGCGGAAAGACGTGACACAGGACGAGGGTAAGATCCTGGCCGAGGTCGCCCCGGAAGACCTCGTCGAATACGGAATGATTCCGGAACTCGTCGGGCGACTTCCCATTCTCACGACCCTGGAACCGCTCGATGCGGAGGTTCTGGTCAGAATCCTGACGGAGCCGAAGAACGCGCTGGTCAAGCAGTACAAGAAGTTCTTCGAGTACGAGAATGCCCAGCTCGAATTCACTACCGGCGCGCTGGAGCGCCTCGCCGAAAAAGCGCTGGAACGCAAAACCGGCGCTCGCGGTCTGCGCGCCGTATTTGAAGAACTCATGCTCGAACCACTCTATTGGCTGCCGGAGCACGCCAGGTCCGGAAAACGGGTGGTCACCGAGGATGTTGTCGAGGGCAAGGCCGTACTCGTCCCGCCCAAGGCACGTCGTCGCCGCGAATCCGCCTAAACGTCATTCCGCCGGCGCCCCCCCAGTCGCGTTCCTAGGTAAAGACGCTCCGCGACGGCGTCGATATTTCGCTCGGACTGCTTGCCAGAGGAGCGATACCCGAGTTCCGGTGACCGTGTTGTGCCGATAACATTACTGTGCCCGCGTCTCACCTGCCGCGCCGTTCTGTGTGTTCCGGATCACGTGCGGGGCAAGCACGTCAAGTGCGCGGAGTGCGGCGTGACGCTGCTGGTGCCCAACACGACCGCGTCCAGCACCCCGCGGCCCCAATCCCCACAGCAGGCCGACGCGGATCCTCCGAAGTCGAAATAGCGTGACATCAGGGCACCTGGAGCGGGCAGTAGAAGTCCATTCGCGGCGAAACCGGGTTCGGACCGCACCGGCAACATGCAGATCGTCTCTGTCTCTCACGCCAACAGGCCGCTGAAACACAACAGAATCGGCACAAAGCTAATCGCCATGGCGGCAATCGCCATCCCGCGCCGCGCCGTGCGACGCGAGCCGATAATTCCGCATACGATCGCCGCCAGACTCGCAACCGCGCCACCCATCAGCAACAGCATCGCCGGAACCATCCACTGTAACGCGCCAGGATGCGTTTCCAGGAATTCAGTGTATGCCCTGGTCTGGTCTGCGGGTGTCTTAACAGCGGCTACGGCGCGTTGAAGTTCCTCGACGTCCGCGCCGTGGGCACCCAAGACACTCTGGCTCACCAGAAACATGCCCATTGATCCGATCGCGAGGAACAGCGCTACCAGTGCGATCGTGTTCTTTGCCGGGTGTGGCTGCGCGGCGTCCAGCGTGGCCGAGAAAGGCTGTGCGGCGGGTGGTATCGCCGTGACGGGAACAGCGGTCTGAAACGCTGCGGGGTCGCCGAGCGTCGACTCCATCGGCGCCGTGACCGTCTTTCTGCAGTAGGGGCACGCGACGGGTTTCGACGCCCACTCGTCATCCACCTCGATCGGCTGTGAACACGAACCGCACTGAAATCGGATGCTCATGGTCGCGGATACTAGCGGCCGGGGCGGCGGAAGGTCAACCGACGGCTGCGTGCCCGGTCGAAACAAGAAACTTTCCGCGCCATTCGCGGTCCTTGCGACCACCGAACGCGCAAGATTCTACACTACGCGCCTTCCGTATGCACCGCGTCATTCGGCTGAAACGCGGAATGCCCGACGGGACGGGTCTTCACGGCACCGTCCCGCGCAGTTTTCGCGCGACATCGCCCTGCGATTCCGCAAGATTCGCCCTTCAAGCGAGTTTCGGGCGCGTTCCGATACGACCGGTGTCAGTGGGCATCGTAGCCGTTTCGCGTCCGATTCGCTTGCCTCAAGGAGACTTGAAGAGCCATGCCAAAGAGTGACACCATCGAAGCGATTTTGAGTCTCAACCCGACGGCGAAGCCGGATTTCCTGGCGGAGTTCTCTAATGAAGACCTTCACGACTATCTTCACCGCCTGACGTTCAGCCCCAGCCGGATCCATGGCGCCGACAAAGACGAACCGTCAGCGTTGCGGCGGAGTTCGAAGAGCCGTGCGGCCTTCCAGCCAATCTCGGGCGGTCCACGGGAAAGTTAAACGTCGACTCGAATTCCGGAGCGGACCGGGCACCACACGGGCACCATCACTGCCTTCTGTGTGTATCGAGAAGGTTGAGCAGGTTTTCGAGAAACGGCGGGAGGGGGGCCTCTATTTCGAGCGGTGTCTCCAGAATCGGATGGACGAGCCGCAAGCGCCGCGCGTGCAGGGCCTGCCACTCGATGAGCGCTTTCGTGCTCCCCTCACCCGCCAGATCGTGCTCGCTTACCAGGTGCCCACCGTACATCACATCGCCTACCATCGGGTGCCCGATCGACGCCATGTGTACGCGCAACTGATGGGTGCGACCGGTCTTTGGAAACAGTCGAACCGTAGTGTATCCGCGGTATCGTGTATCGACTCGGTACTCGGTGATCGCCTCTTTGAACATGGCCTGCCGGGGCGGCGCCGCCTGGGGAATGATCATGCGCTGCGTCGTTTCCGGGTGCGGGGCGAGCGGTTTGTTGATGATGTCTCCGTCGCGGCCGACTTTACCCTCGCAGATCGCAAAGTACTCTTTCCGGATCGTTCTTCGTTCGAATTGCAGACTCACGCGCCAGTGAGCCTCGTCGCACTTGGCGATCAACATGACGCCGGTCGTGTTCTTGTCGAGCCGATGCAGGATGCCCGGTCGGAACGGGTCGTCACTGTGGCTGAGCGTTTCGGCGTGAAAAGCAACGGCGTTGGCCACGGTTCCGGACTGTGTGGCGCGGGCGGGGTGGCACACGATTCCGGCCGCTTTGTTGATGGCCAGAAGCCACTGGTCCTCGTAAATGATGTCGATCGGGATGTCCTCCGGCACGATCTCCGTCGGCGGAGGAGGCGGAAGCACGATCCGAATCTCGTCCCCGACCGCAGGTTCGTAGCTCGCCTTCGTGGGCATTCCGTTGACGGTGACCAACCCTTGCTTGATGTGCCGCTGCAAGGTCGTTCGCGAGATGCGCGGGAATTCCCCTCGGAGATACTTGTCCAGCCGGCGCCCGACGATGCGCTTGCGGATTTCGAGCTTGCGCGCTTCCCAGCCGTCAGGCACGCCGTTTCCCTCGGGACGCTGAGCCTCAACGTCATCGGAAAGTGTTTCGTCGAGATTGCTCACTGCTCATCCATCCCGGCCGGCGCGACGCTGGGGGCAGAGGCGGTACCGGTTACAGCCGGCGCCTGCGCTTTGTTCGAAATCGACTTCCCAGCGTCTTGGGGGGGGCCTTGGTTGATCCGTCGGTGCCCGAGCCGTGAACAGATGCTTCGAGGCGCGACGGCTCCGTCGATCGAGCGGGCGGTTCCGGTTCTTTGGGTTTCGGCCTCGCGACGAACCCATCGACCGTTCGAGCGGGAATCTCGCGATTGATCAGCATCTCGATGGCCGTCAGCTCCTTGCCCTGCTCCGAGGTTACGAACGTTACCGCGACGCCGCGAGCTCCCATCCGCGCGGTGCGCCCGATGCGATGCACGTAGATCTCGGAATCCTGTGGAAGGTCGTAGTTGATGATGTGGGATACGGCGCTGACGTCGAGGCCTCGCGCGGCGAGGTCGGTCGCGATGAGTATCTTGATCTGGTGTTTGCGGAACTGCTCCATCACGCGATCCCGCTTGCGCTGCATCAAATCCCCGTGGATCTCCTGCACGCTCCGACCGTCCGTGGCGAGCCGGCTGGCGAGTTTGCGGGCGGTCGCCTTCGTGTTGGTGAACACGATACAGACCGGCGGGGCCTCCACTTCGAGCAAGCGCCTCAGCAGCCGGAATTTGTCGTACGGCTCGACGCTGACATAGCTCTGATCCACTTCGTCGACGGTCAATCTGTCCTGCGACACATTGACGGCAACGGGATTGTTCATGTAACGCTGCGAGAGCCGTTGAATCTCGTCGCCGAGCGTCGCGGAGACGAATATGGTCTGATGCTTACCATGCACCTGCGATAGAATCCGGCGGATGTCGTCCCGGAATCCGATGTCGAGCATGCGGTCCACCTCGTCGAGTACAACGAACCGAACGTCGCGAATGTTGAGGGCGCCGCGCCCCATGAAGTCCATCACTCGTCCCGGTGTCCCGACGACGAAATGAGGCTTCTTGCCGAGTTCGTGTAGCTGTGTGGCGACCCGCTGTCCGCCGTAGATCGTGACGATGTGCAGTTTCGCGAACGCCGCCAGCCGCTGAAGCTCGCCCGTTACCTGGACGGCCAGCTCACGCGTCGGCGCGAGGCAGATCGCCTGGAGCCGAGCCCCGGGATCGATCTTCTGGAGGATCGGTAGGCCGAAGGCGGCGGT
>JADFRH010000033.1 GCA_022561415.1 Planctomycetota bacterium | reverse complement strand
CGGTGTTGGTCGGAGCAGACGCTGTTGGTACGTGGCTTTACGCGGACGGTATGTGGGCGAACCCGGAAAGGGGGGAGGCCAACGCGCGTTCGCGACATGCGATGGCCTATGACGAGTTCCACGATCAGGTCGTCTTGTTTGGCGGGGGTAATTGCTGCACCGGTTTCGACGACACATGGCTTTGGGATCCCACCACCCGGACATGGTCCGAGGTGCAAGGCTTGAACCCGAACCCCCTCGAAAGATCGAGACACGCGATGGCGTACGACAGTCGGCGCCAAGTCGTCGTGATGTTCGGTGGAGAACCCTGCTCAAGCTGCGGAAGCGGTAGTAACCCGGGCCCGGAAACGTGGGAATGGGACGGCAGCAGTTGGCGCCTGAAGCATGACAGTGCACCTAGTCGTAGGCAGCACGCGATGGTCTATGATCCCGTTGACGATGTCGTACTGCTCTATGGCGGATGGCCGACCGATCGCGAGACATGGGTCTATTCCGTCGATGAAGGCGGACAAGCGACGTGGACACGGCTATTCCCCGTCTATCCGCTCGGCGTGGAGTCACCGCCCGGATTGATTGGTCACCGCATGGTCTACGACACGCAGCGCCAAGCCGTTGTCATGTTCGGCGGAAAACGCGTAACGGGGGGAGAGGGGCGTAGTGCTGATACGTGGGCCTGGGATCGGGCGCGCCAGCTTTGGCTCAAACTCGACACCACCAACGATCCGCCGGCGAGAACGGATCCTTCCATGAGCTACGACCGTAAACGCCACGCGTCGGTCATCTTCGGCGGTTCCGGCGACGATGCAGATCGAGATACGTGGGAGCTAACGTCCGGGTTCCCCTCGTCCGAAGTGCTCTCAAGTGATCAGGTGATTGTCGACTTCGGTCAGCGGCTCGAACTCTCGATAATCGCCGACGGGCTCGGCCCGTTCACATATCACTGGTTCAAGGATGGACGGCCCATCGCCGAGCTCGGCTGTAGCGGCGTGGCCGGGGTGCAAACCGACACGCTGGTCATCGAGCCGGTCAATGCAGGTGACAGCGGCTCCTATTCTGTCGCGGTGAGCAATCGGTGCAACATCGACACGCCGCTCATGACGTCCTCGATCCTTGTCACGGTCGATGCCGCGATTCAAGACTGCAATCGCAATGGCCGCGACGACGCAACCGACCTGATCTGTGGGGGTGAATACGTTTGTAGCGGCATCGCCGGCAGTTTCGACTGCGACAACAACGGCATTCCCGACGAGTGCCGAGCCGCTGACTTCGATCTCGAGCAGTTTGAGGACTTCGAGAGCATTGGCATGGGGAGTTTCACGCTCAACGGCTCAGCCACCGTAGACGGAGGATCCGTCCGACTGACTGAAGCGGTCAATTCGCTCCTGGGGACTGTTATCTTCGAACCGATGTCCACCGAGCGCATGTCGGCCTTTACGGCTTCCTTCGATTTTCAGATGGGACAGGGCACATCGCCCGGAGCGGACGGGATCAGTTTCGCGCTACTGGACACGACGTTGTACGGCCCGACCGTCCTCTTCGGCGAGGAAGGTCCTGGACCCGCCTCGCTTGTCCTGCAGTTCGACACACACGACAACAGCGAATTGGATCTCAGCGGAAATTTCGTGCAAATCTCTCACAACGGTGTACCCGTGGCCAGTGTGGAGCCACCGTTTATGTTGGACGACTTCCGATGGTATCACGCAGAGATCGTGTTTGCGGAGAGTAACCTGACCTTAACACTGACCCCTAGCGGCGCTGCGCCGGTCGTCATCTTCGACACCGTTTCGGTTTTCGGTTTCGTTCCGTTCGTCGCCACGTATGGGTTTGGCGGTCGAACGGGCGGTTTGAACAACGAACAACGCATCGACAATGTCTACTTCTCTACGCGAACGAGCGGTTTCGCGTGCGATTCCGCGGACGTTTCTCCGTGCGAGGGAGATGCCGGCGATATCAATGCCGATGGCGTTGTCAATATCAACGACCACGCCGGGTTTGTTGCCTGCATGAACGGCGCGGGCGCGTCTCCGACTCCGGAGAAACCTCTAACTGTGGGAAGGTGCCTCGCCATCTTCGACTTCGAGAACGACGGAGACGTCGACCTCCTCGACGTAGCCGAATTTCAACTCCTATTCGCCGCGCCTTAGAGCGCTCTTGGTCCGAGCGGTGCTATCCGCCACGACATTCTGCACTTTTGTGCGCGAATCTTCGCCTTGCTGTGTGTTGGTCCACCGATTCTTGCGCTGTGTCTGATCGGCCATAACGCCTTTTCTCGCAAGCTGTTATGATCGTCTCAAGAAATGCCTGGTGTGCTGGTCCAGCGATTCTTGCGCCACAAGATTTTGCCCAAAATACCGGTAGCTATGCTTCCTATTTTGTCAAGAGTAGCGAATCGCATCTCGGCTGAATAATTGGACACTACGCGGTGGTGGTGCCGTCTATGGTGTGCGGCGTGATCTGGGCCACGACCTCGTTGATGTAGTCGGTGCCGTAAACGAACCGGCGAAGCGGCCGAAGCTCGGTCGACGCCTGTGAGGCGTAGTTGATGCGCGATTCTTTCTTGGGAGCATCGTCCGCAACGTCGCTCGTGAGTACGACGTTCTTACTCCCTTGATCCCTATCGCCCGATGCGATGCGCTTCTCGGACTCGCCGCCGCCGGGCGGCGGGGGTGGAGGAGGCGGGGCCGGTGCCGGGCAGTCGTCCGCATCGAAGTCGCCGACTGTCGGCTCGGTGTCTTTGGTGCTGCGCTGAATCTCGACGACGCGGTCGCCGTCATAGTAGTAATACTCGACCGGCGTGTAGACCAGCCCCTCGGCCTCACGTCTAATGGCTTTGAAGATCCGACGACCCAGCACATCGTAGCCGTAGCTGCCGAGCCCATCGCCTGTGGCCTTGTCGGCCACATAGACCAAGCGATTCCACGCATCGTACGTAGTCGTCCCTGAAAAACTCTCCGAATCGCTATTTTTGCAGTCTGCGACCGACGGGATGGATGGTATACTTTGCAAGGAAGTCATGGATGATCGACCCAAACCTTGCAATTTCGGACTCGGCATGGAGGCCCTATGAAGCCCAAACCCCAGCCTCGCGATGCGTTTGAACTGTTCCAGGCTCACTTCGACCAGCTTCTCAATCCTGGCCACGAGCTGATCTTGCTGGCTAACAAGATCGACTGGTCCGGCCTGGAAGCTGCGTTCGTTGACACGTACAACCCGGACTTCGGCGCACCGGCGAAAGCCATTCGCCTGATGGTCGGGTTGCACTACCTCAAATACGCCTTCAACGAATCGGATGACCGTGGTGGATCGCTGGGTCGAGAGTCCGTACTGGCAATACTTCTGCGGTTACACGCACATGCAGCACGAATGCCCGATCCACCCGACCAGCATGACCAAGTGGCGAAATCGCGTCGGCGCCGAGCGACTGGAAAAACTTGTCGCAGAAACAATTGCCCTGGCTGTTCGAGAGAAGCACCTGCCCAAAAGCGATCTTACGCGGGTCACGGTGGACACGACGGTTCAGGAGAAGAACATCACGTACCCCACCGACTCGAAGCTGCTATACAAGGCGATTGTGAAGCTCGGCAACGCGGCGAAGTCGCACGGTATCCCGTTGCGGCAGTCGTATGTGCGGGTCGGCAAGAGGGCCGCGGTGATGGCCGGTCGCTACGCACACGCCAAGCAGTTTAAGCGTATGCATCGGCGCCTGCGTAAGTTACGTACCTGCGTGGGCCGGTTGATCCGCGACATTCGCCGAAACACGACGGACATGGATGAGGAATTGGCGACCTTGCTGGATCGCGCGGATCGGATTCGTTGTCAGCAACCCAAGGACAAGAACAAGCTCTACAGTTTGCATGAGCCGGAGGTCCAGTGCATCAGCAAGGGCAAAGCCCACAAGCGTTACGAGTTTGGTCAGAAGGTTGCGGTGGCCACGACGAATCGCAGCCACTGGATCGTGGCGTCGGCGTTGATGGAGGGCAATCCGTACGACGGACACACGCTCAGCGAGACGCTAACGGCCGTGAAACGTGTCACCGGCATGGCCGTTACGGATGCGTATGTCGATAAGGGCTATCGTGGTCATGGTTACACCGGCGGAGCTGCGGTCCACATCGCCGGGCAGCGGAAAAAGAACACGACACGGGCCGAACGTAAACGCAGACGCCGTCGCAGCGCGATCGAACCGAAGATTGGCCATCTCAAAAGCGATCATCGGATGGGTCGGTGCTTCCTGGCCCGGCTAGCCGGCGATGCGATCAACGCGGTGCTGGCCGCCGCCGGGTCCAACCTGCGAAAACTGCTGGGGTTGCTCCGTCGCCGGGCCGGGCGGTTTGTTCTTGCGCTGATCCGGTGGTGCCAGGCTCTGATCGGTTGGTACCGAACCCCGATCGCCGCGCTCCCCGACCGCCGAGCACTTTATCTTGCCGTCGCGTAGACGGCTTTTTCAGGGACGACTACATAATCATCCCGAACGGCAGAGATTGTTTCTCGACCAGCGAGATCGTCAATGCGCGCACCTGACCGATCGGTTTTCCATGCTCGAAGAGTTGTCGAAGGGGGCGAAGCCAGAGCGACGAAGCGGCACCTAAGTCGTCGTTCTCCTTGAACAACCGGGCTACTTGGTCATCGTCGCTCACGGGGTCGTCCACGTTCGGGAATCAATGGGTGTCAAACGTCGTTGCTATGGAAAGTGAAGATACCGACATCTAGCGCGAACATATACTACGGGATGTTGTATCGAGCAAATCGCACGGAACCGCATGCTTCCGACTGGGAGATCAAGAAATTCTTGTGGGCGCCTTTCCTTCTCTATCCCGCCTTGTCGTTCCTCTTTGTTGTTAGCGGGCATCGACGACGCTTGCTTCGTATCCTTTTTGGCGGATGCCCGCGATCAACTGCTTCGCGCTCACCTTTCCCGGCGGATCGATCACTACACAGGCTCGCTTGGCGACAGCGTCCACCTCGACGCGCTCGACGCCGTCGAGAAAATGCATGCCCATCGCGACGGTAAATGGACAATCGCTGCACGTCATCCCGTACACGTCGAGCACGATCACGCCGTTTTTCGTCTCCATGCAAGTCCCCGTCTCAGGCCGAGCGATGCGGCCCTCGGCGCGAAACGTCATCGCGCCGCCTTGACCGGGCGGCTTGGTCAAGACCAAGTATCGCCAACCCGCCCGCGAGCATTGGCCGATCGTTCCGGAAGAGGTGCAGCGGGCACACGCCCCCGTGCCTCCATCTTCGCCATGAGTTTCAGCATGCCGCGCAGCAGCCATGGCCACATTCGCACGCCGGTTGGCCTCCACAAGTTGTCGGCTGCTCGGAGGTGAATCGCTCGACGGCTTCAACCCCAAATCAGCCATAGCCTGATACAACCCGGCCGATAGGGCGTCACCGGATCGTCTGTGAGCTTGGTCCGCCACGTCGGCACCGAGTTGATGCATCCACCGCAGCGGCGTGGGCGGGTCGCGATCTGTCCACCTGGTTCCACGAGCATAGAACAGATAAATGTCCCAGGCCGGCGGACTTTTCAGCAACCCCTTTGCAAACGCCTGCCCGACCAGTCGCTGCGGATCGTGAAACTGCGTCACGCGCGGGTCGTCAAAGATCAGCGCAGCTCGACTCGCCGCTTCATCATCGTCACTAGGCGAGATGCCGATCCAGACCACACCGACGGCGATCTGTGCCTTTGCAAACGACTTAATCAGAGCTTCGTTGACGGCCACCGCGCCGGCCACGCACGCCCCGCACGTGGGTGACAGAATCGTAATGAAGCGCGGTCGTTTGCGCTGAGCGTTAAACCACTCAGTCAATGGGTCCAGCGACTCACCCAAAGAAACGATCGAGTGCGGCGATGCTGAGTTACGCGGCGTCCTTCGTAACGTGGCACAGCCAGCAGCAGAGACGCTCCAAGCCATCACCGCAAGCAGCAGGCCGTTGCCGATGTGGCGTGTGACCATCGATGTTTCGTCCAAAATGGGAACCCAACCGAGTGCGCTGCTTACGCATAGCGCCGACCAGACCCGGAGGCGCGAGCCGCTTGGCAACGAATCCTCCGGACGAGCCGACGGAGCGAAGCCGCGGCCGTCGGCATACTATCCGTAAAACAATGGCTCTGCCGGAGAAACCAGAGAAACCAGGGACAGTCACCTATTTATTGGCTTTTCGGCACGCGAGGAACTCGCGCAGCCGAAGACACAACCGCGCGGAGAACCGACCGACGATCGCGGGGCGACAGACCGATCGACTTACCGCCACGGAGTCCGGACGCCCCACCGGACACGATGCGCGTCGGCGTTACTGCCCCGAGTAAGGGATCAGCGACAGGAAGCGGGCTTGTTTGACGGCTAGTTTGAGGGCCCGCTGCTCCTGCGTCGTTGTGCCCGCGCGCTTGCGCGACATGATCTTGCTGCTGGGCGTCAGGAACTTCCGCAGCAGCTCGATTTCCTTGTAGCCAACGATCGGCCCGTTCCAATCGGGTCCGCTGCGCTCGCGAAAACGTTGCTTCGTGTGATACGTACCGGAGTCGGTTGTCATCTGGTTTCCTATTCCTTGAAGTCTTCGTGCGACGGACGCTTGCCCGCCTCGGCCATCACCCGCGCAAACTCTTCGGCGTCCGCCACCTCGGCCTCGTCCACGAGCATGATCGGGATGCCGTCGCGAATCGGATACTTGTACCGCGTTTTCGAATCCGTCGAGTAAAGCCACTCGCCGACCTGCACGAGCGGCGTATGCGCCACCGGACAGACCATGATTTCGAGCAGCTTCTCGTCGATCTCGGTCATCGCAATTGGATCCCTTACGTTCGGTCGAAACGCCCGACCCCGGCACAGAGCCAATCCGAGCCCGATATTTATAGTCCCTGGCATCGAAATTGCAACCCCGTCTCATTACGGGGTCAAGTGCTTGGGTGCGTGACAGAATCGGCGGCTTCAGTGTCGTACCGTCATGCAGCCTGAAAGGCTGACCGATCGTAGCCGTGGGCAAGTCCCGCCGTTGCGGGACGCCGCCCACGGAAACCCCGCACCCGTTCCATTCGACCCTGAAAGGGTCGTAGAAACGCCACGTCGCACACGCCACAGAGAATAGACGACCCTTTCAGGGTCGGGCGGCTTGGTGGCGGCGCTATCCGGTGGCGGCGCTGCGCTTGCCATCGTCTACTTCCGAGCAGGCTTTCAGCCTGCGAGCCCGGTCGGCGTCTCTGTCACGGGCCCCAAATGCTTTGACCCATGGGTCTCGCCAGCCTATATTGGGGTCGATCTTACAATAGGCAAATCGAACACTAGCTATTGGGGCTTATGTCCATGACCACAGCTACGAAGTCCGATCCGTTTGGGGCTCAGCACACCCTGGCCGCCAAACAGGGCGATTTCCAAATATCCAGACTGACTGCACTTTCCGACCAGGGCGTGGGCCACGTGGAAAAGCTGCCCTTCTGCATCCGCGTCCTGCTGGAGAGCGCCCTGCGGAACGTTGACGGGTTTCGTGTGACCGAAGGCGACGTCGAGGCATTGGCCGGCTGGGACGCGAAGAACGTAGGCGCCCAGGAGGTGCCGTTCCTGCCCGCTCGGGTTCTGCTCCAGGACTTCACCGGTGTGCCGGCCGTCGTAGACTTGGCGGCCATGCGGGATGCGGTGGTCCGCCTCGGCGGCGACGCGAGCCGGATCAATCCGCAGGTGCCGGTCGACCTGGTGATCGATCATTCGGTCCAGGTGGACGCCTTCGGTACCGGCGACGCTTTGGGGATCAACGCCGATCGCGAGTTCGTCCGCAACCTCGAGCGGTACCAGTTTCTGCGATGGGGTCAGCAGGCATTCGAGCAGTTCCGCGTCGTCCCTCCGGCCACCGGCATCGTGCATCAGGTCAATCTCGAATATCTCGCCTCGGTCGTGGCCACGCGCGACGTGGACGGCGTGCGCGTCGCTATGCCCGACAGTCTGGTCGGCACGGACAGTCACACGACGATGATCAACGGACTGGGCGTCGTCGCTTGGGGCGTGGGCGGGATTGAGGCCGAGGCGGTCATGCTGGGGCAGCCGGTCTCCATGCTCATGCCGGAGGTCATCGGCTTTCGCCTTACCGGACAGCTCGCCGAGGGCGCCACGGCCACCGACCTCGTTCTCACGGTGACCCAGATGCTTCGCGAGCGCGGCGTGGTGAGCAAGTTCGTCGAGTTCTTCGGCGATGGCCTCAATCACATGACGCTGCCGGACCGGGCGACCGTCGCGAACATGGCGCCGGAGTACGGCGCAACGATGGGATTCTTCCCGGTCGATGACGAGACGCTGCGCTACCTGCGACTCACCGCGCGCCCGGCCGATCAGATTGATCTGGTCGAGCGATACTGCAAGGAGCAGGGTCTGTTCCGCACCAACGCCGGCGCTGACCCGCAGTACACCGACACCATGACGCTCGATCTATCGACCGTCGAGCCGAGCATCGCCGGACCAAAGCGCCCGCAAGATCGCATCGTCTTAAGTGACTCGAAGATGGCGTTTCGATCCGCGCTCCGCGCCCCGGTCAAGGACCGCGGATTCGCGCTTGACGAAGCCGCGCTGAACACCAGCCACGAGGTCAAGTTCAACGGCCACACCGAACGACTGACGCACGGCTCGGTCGTCATCGCGGCCATCACCAGTTGCACGAACACGTCAAACCCGTTTGTGATGGTGGCGGCCGGCTTGGTCGCCAAGAAGGCGGCGGACAGGGGCCTCACGGTCAAGCCGTACGTCAAGACGAGTTTGGCGCCGGGCTCGCGGGTCGTAACGGATTATCTTCGCGATGCGGGGCTAACGCCCTATCTCGAGCAACTCGGATTCCACACGGTCGGCTACGGCTGCACGACGTGCATCGGTAACAGCGGACCGCTTCCCGAGCCGGTGGCCGATGTGCTGAATCGCGGCGATCTGGTCGTTAGCGCCGTGCTCAGCGGCAACCGAAACTTCGAGGGGCGGGTCCACGCCCAGGTCAAAGCGAACTACCTGGCCTCGCCGCCGCTGGTGGTGGCGTACGCCCTGGCGGGCACGACCGACATCGACATGACGACCGAACCGATCGGCGTCGGCAGCGACGGGGCTGACGTGTTCCTCAAAGACATCTGGCCGACGCAGGCGGAAATAGCCGACGCGGTCGCCAAGTCGGTAACGCCCGAGAGTTTCGCCGCGCAGTACGCCAACGTGTTTGACGGCAACGAGAAGTGGAACCGGGTGAGCGGCGCAACCGGCGACACCTACGCGTGGGACGAATCGAGCACGTACGTAAAGAACCCGCCGTTTTTCGACGGGCTGACCCAAGAGGTCGAGCCGATCAAAGCCATCACCGGCGCGCGATGCCTCGTCATGCTGGGGGACTCGGTGACGACCGATCACATTTCGCCGGCCGGGGCGATCAAGGCGGACTCACCGGCCGGGAAGTACCTGCAAGAATGCGGCGTCAAGCCGGCCGACTTCAACAGCTACGGATCGCGTCGCGGGAATGACCGTGTCATGACCCGCGGCACGTTCGCCAACATCCGGCTGCGAAACCTTCTGGCCCCCGGAACCGAGGGCGGGGTCACCACGTACCTTCCGGGAGATGAGCAGATGTCCGTGTTCGACGCGGCCCAGCGCTATCGAGCGGATGGAACGGCGCTGATCGTACTGGGCGGCAAGGAATACGGGACCGGATCGTCGCGCGACTGGGCGGCGAAGGGAACGCTGCTGCTGGGGATTCGCGCGGTGATCGCCGAGAGCTTCGAGCGCATCCACCGCAGCAACCTGGTCGGCATGGGCATCTGGCCGTTGCAGTTCAGGGAGGGTGAGTCGCGCGAGTCGCTCGGTGTGACCGGCAAAGAGGTCTTCGATTTCGTGGGCGTCACCAACGACATCGCACCACGCCAGGACGTGACCATCCGCGTTACGGATCCCGAGTCCGGATCATCACGCACGATCAAGGTCGTCTCACGGATCGATACGGACATCGAGGTGGAGTACTACCGCAACGGCGGCATCCTCCCGACCGTGCTCCGCAAGCTCGCAGCGTCGTAGGCGTGCGCTACCTCTGAAGAGGTGGGCCGCCCGGCGTCAGCGCTGCAGGGTCCGATCGACTTGCGCGAGCACCTCGTCCGCGGATCGATCTCGGAAGTCCGACTTGATTTGAAGCTCACACGACGCGATTCGCACGCCGTCGGATGCGACCAGCCGCGCGTACGCATCGCCACCGCCCGCCACCTCATCACCGGCACCGGGCGCATGGGTCAAGAGCCAACCCGCGACGACGGACGTGGCCGACGACACGTAGGACAGCGCCGTTACGTGCGGTGGATCGAACGCGTAGAGCTTGGCGAGCTGCATCTCCACGGCGCAGCCGATCGGGTCACGCTCCGACGCCTCGCGCAGGGTGTCGTAGTCTCGCCGTGCGTCGGCCCCGTCGCGGCGAAGCAGGCAGATGGATTCACGCTGCGCCAGTCGATCATCCAGCACGCCGCGCAGTTCCATCGACCCGTTTTCATCGACGCGGTAGATCTCGTAGGCGGTGCCGCCGCGATGCGCCGCAGACTCGCGAAGCACGCGAATTTCGGCGGCCGTGTAGCCGACCGACACGTGCTCACCGAAGTCATAAACGTACAGGCCAGCGTATCGCTGTGGATTGCGGATCGGGGGCAAGATCAACGGCTGAGGTACGGGTGGCCGGTGTTCACTCATGGCAGGCGCAGGCGAACGCAGCGGCGTTTGCCTCGTCGAAGCACGTCCCCCGTCTTGATCTCGACGCCCTGACGCGCGTCCAGAATCACATCCTCGTTCAGACGGATACCCCGTTGCGAAATCAACCGTCTGGCCTCGCTTGCGCTGGACGCAAAACCGCAATCCACCACCACCCGGGTGATGTCGAAGAGATCTCCCTTGCTCCCGTCATCCGTGATTGCCTTACTCTCTGCATCGACTTGGAATTCGGGAATGTCATCCGGCAGCCCGCCCCCGCCACCATACACGCGTCGGAACTCCGCCGCCGCGGCATCGGCCGCTTCGACCGAGTGGAACCGCGTAACGATGGTCTTGGCGAGCGTTTCCTTGCTGTCGCGCGGATTGCCCCCGGACGGGTCGGTCAGAACTTTGATCTCATCGTCCGCGACGTCGGTTACGAGTTCGAAGTACATGCGCATGAGTTCGTCGGGAATGCGCATGACTTTCCCGAACATGTCGGTCGGCGTGTCGGTCACGGCGATGTAATTGCCCTGCGACTTGCTCATCTTGTCCTTGCCGTCGGTGCCGACCAGCAGAGGCATAATCATCACGATCTGCGGAGGCTGGCCCGCGTTGCGCTGAAAATCGCGTCCGCAGAGATTGTTGAACGTCTGGTCCGTGCCGCCCAGCTCCACATCGGCCTCGACGGCCACGCTGTCGTACGCCTGCATGATGGGGTAGAGCAGCTCGTGAAGATAAATCTCCTTGCCCGCAGCCTGGCGAACGGCGAACGTGTCACGCTCGAGCATGCGCGCGACGGTCATCTGGCTCATCAGCTTGATCACATCGGCGCAGGATAAGCCGGCAAGCCACTCGCTGTTGTGGCGGACTTCTAGCTTGTCTTCACTCAGATCGAGCACCTTCCCCGCTTGATCCAGATAGGTCTGCGCGTTGGTGTCGATCTCATCCTTCGACAGCATGGGGCGGGTCTTCGATCGACCGGTGGGGTCGCCGATGGAGGCGGTGTAGTCGCCGATGATAAGCACGGCCTTGTGCCCGATATCCTGAAACTGACGAAGCTTACCGAGCACGACGGTGTGCCCGAGCGTCAGATCGGGCGCGGTCGGGTCCATGCCGAGCTTGACGCGAAGTGGGCGTCCCAGCGCCAGCCGCGTTGCCAGCTCTGCCGGCGTGTAGACGGCGTCGCAGCCCCGCAGAAGCGCCTCGATCGTGTTGCCATCGGCAGAGTGCCCCATCCGGCGTCTACTCC